>QIDP01000013.1 GCA_003229375.1 Nitrospirota bacterium | reverse complement strand
AAAATGAATTGACATATTTTTTATATTTAATATAATTAAACCTATATAATTCTGTGTCCTCTGTGGTTAACGCATTTTTGAGGGAACCCTTTTGGATGATATAACTTCTATAGCACAGCTTGGGTCTCAGCCTATTAGCGCTCAAAAGCCTGCTGGCACACCGGTGCGTGAGGATATAGATTTTGACCTGCTCCAACAAGAGGTCCAGAAGCTCAGTTCTATCACCGGCGGAGTGGTGGATTGGGCTGAAATCGTAAGATTAGGCCAATCTATCCTTACAAACAAATGCAAAGACCTGTTGGTGGCAAGCTATTTATGCCTCGGGTTATTTCGTCGAAATGGCTATGAGGGATTAGAAACCGGGCTTATCCTCTATGGTGATCTGATCGGAAATTTTTGGGAGACCCTCTATCCGGAGATGAAACGAAAGAGGGGACGGATCAGCGCTATTTCCTGGCTGTCTGAATATATAGGCAAAGAGATTAATAAAACAAAGGTCTCTCCTGCAGATATGGAAATACTCCGGAAGTGTGAAGAAGAGGTAAAGAGGATCACTACACTGCTGGAAGATAAACTGGCCCAGGATTCACCCGGCCTTTATGAACTGGAACGAGCAATAAAGGATAAGATCGGTGAGGCATCTGTACAGGTTCAGGAAAAGGTTGTAAAGAAATCTGCCCCCGGGCCTAAGGCGGCAGCAATCCCTACAGAAATAGCCTCTGTATCAGATGCGGAGAAGGTATTACGTGAGTCGAAAAATATGATACTTCGTGTTGCAGCCTTTTTTAGAAAGAACAATCCTGAGAATCCCATTCCTTACCGTCTTGCAAGATCGATATTATGGGATACTATTCAATCACTTCCACCTAATACAAATGGCAAGACACAGATACCGGCTATCCCTCCCCATCACCTTGAATCCCATCGACAATTATTGGATAGCGCCAACCGGGAAGAGATACTGGATCAGTCAGAATCCAGGTTTATAGGGATGATTTTTTGGATTGACCTGCAAAGACATATAGATCAGGCAATGAGCGAACTCGGGCCCTCTTATCAGGGGGCACAGAAGACAGTACGGGAAGAGCTCGGGGTTATATTACGGCGATGTCCTGGATTGCTTGATCTTAAGTTTCAGGATGGCAGGGATTTTGCGGACCAAGAGACAAAGAATTGGGTTGAAACCGAGATCTTCTCCGGACATGACCATACAAATAGCAGCTCAGAAATGGATTCAGAGACCTCTCAAAATACACTTATAGAGGAGACTGCCCTGGAAGCAGGACAGCTTATGAGGAAAAAGAAGATTAAGGAGGCAATTGCCCTTTTTCAGGAAGGGCTGAACAAGACCTCCCGGAGAAGGGAGAGATTTATGTGGAGATTGAATCTGGCCAGGCTATGTCTAAGGGCCGGACATCCACAGCTTGCCCTTCCTCAATTAGAATCCCTGGATGAGGAGATCAATCGTTTTTCACTGGAAGAGTGGGAACCTGACCTGTGTCTCGATGTGATTACCTCTTTGTTAAAATGTCAGAAGACCCTGACTAAGGGTTTCAAACAAACAACACCGGAGATTTCTGATAAGAGGAATCAATTATATTCCCGCCTCTGTCGACTGGATATGCTTTCGGCATTGGCATTCAATGGGGAAAGGTAAGATGAAGGGTGGAAGGAGGGATGTTCCTGGCTATTTTGATGACTTCTGTTAGGGGCTAACAATATTGCATTTATTGTTTTCGAGAAAACATATTAAGGAGGTATCATTGTTGAAAAAAAATAAATTACTTATTTTGTTGATTGCTTTTCTTGTAATACCGATTAATGTTTTAGCGTTTGATTTTCCTGCTGCAGGATGGCACAGAGGGGATGTTTCAGTAGCTCAGGAAAATTCCCGAAGAGCAATAATGAAAGCTCTCAAATCATCTTCCCCAAATATTGAGGTGGATATTCTTGATTTCATAGATGTCAAAGGTCAAAGAGTGGGGCTTCTTGCTCATGATTACGAAACTGACCGTATCACAGGTACTAAGGGCAAGTTTATTGATTATCACGAGATATCTAAATTGTCAAAGAATTCTGCAAACCCAAACCTTTCACCAGAACCATTTATCACAGTAATTGATCTTTTTGATATTATCGAAAAAAGCAAGCAAGATGGGATTACACCTCTCGTTTCTCTGGACATGAAGGAAGAAGGGAATAGCGGCGAAGAGTTCGGCAAATGGGTGGGAGACCGAATTAAAGAGTATGGTTTCCAGGAACACGTGTTTGCTTCTTCGTTTTATAAGAGTAATGTGATAGGTGTGGAGGCTACGTGCCCGGAATGTATGACTGGAGGGTTGGTATTTAACGATCACTGGGCATTAAAACATCTTGATTATCATCATACCTCACTTGATCTTACAGGAGTTAGCAATATAACATTTTTTCTTGGTTTTATAGGTAAAAAAGAAGTCCCTCACGATTTTGTTCTTATTCAAGACGATATTTTATTTCTACAACCCGACCTGGTAGAATTTTGGAAAAATGTTAGAAAAGTAAAATTCGTAGGAATTTTTGTTTACAAAAAGGAAAGACCATATACAGAGGAGGAGTGGCAGAAGCTG
Organism: Nitrospirota bacterium; assembly: GCA_003229375.1. Taxonomy (GTDB): domain Bacteria; phylum Nitrospinota; class Nitrospinia; order SZUA-224; family SZUA-224; genus SZUA-224. The sequence continues at coordinate 23,085 of QIDP01000013.1, read as the reverse complement.
GAAAAAATAGATTGGCTAGAACTCGAACCATTACAGATGCATCAGTATATCCAAAATATCAATAAATGAAAATGAAAGGAGGGGGAAACATAAAAAAGGGTAGAGGAATATAAAGAAGCGGTGTTAGTACAAAATTTTAAATTTAAATATAGAAGGAGATTTGACGATGAAGAAGTTAGTGGTTATTTCTTTGTGTCTTTTTTTAATTACAGCCTGTGCTACCTCTAAAAAAGGAGGACCGGACATAAGCTCAGGTTTTGGTTCAGCCTTTAGGGGCATTACTCATTTGATTCTATCACCGGTTCAAATTGCCGCAGGGTTGCTAGAGGGTATTTCCTCAATGCCATATTATCTCTCAACCAATATCCACACCATCAATCGTGGATTGATTAAGGCCCAAGCAAGCGTCACACTTGATGATACCTATGAAGCAGCATATGGTAAACGACTTTCCGAGGTTCCTGAGAGCGGTAATACTGGAGAAGTTTTCAGAAGGATGAAACATGCCACGCGGTTTTTTCAGAATGTACTTAGCCAATACGGTATCTCTGATGCCAATCGCTATATCTTAACAAGTATTGATACAGCTAACAACGAAGGATATACTCTATTTGCAGTAGTTTACCGTTCATCGGATACAATTACTGTAATGGACAAATACGATGGTCAAAGTGTGCGGTCATTTAAAATTACTGACCGTCTTTTTTATGAACCCTTTGAGAAAGATGTGAACGGCCGCTCATTGGATACCATTATTGATTGGGCAGGAATGCCAAGAGACATCATAAAAACCCAAAAAGCTCAAGCCGTTTTAATTACGATGGCTGCAAATGCTGTGATAAACAGAAAAAGAAGTCCAGATTATTGGGAAATAGAAAGACGTTGGATTGCGGGTGAGTTCCGTGAAATCACAGAACAAAAAATGGGTAATGTGAGAAATAGTATGGGAATTTAACAGCATGGCAATTTGTATTTTTAATTTTTAAAAATCAGAGTGATATGAATAATTCCCAGCTTTTAGTTAGTCATGGTAACTATTCAGGTCTCCCCCTTTGGAAAAGGGGGATTAAGGGGGATTTTATAATTATAAGTTCTACAAATCCCCCCTCCTTTGCTAAAGGGGGGGGATGAATAGCTGAATAGTCATGAATTATAAGTTAATTAAAAGAAAGGAGGGGAAAAAATGGCAAAAGAGACATCTGTGGCACCAAAGGAACGTATCAATGTAAAGTATAAGCCTGCAACAGGTGATGCCCAGGAGGAGAAGGAGCTTCCATTAAAGATGATGATGATGGGGGACTACACCCTCCGTCCGGATGAAACGCCGCTCGAGGAGCGAAGACCTATCAATATTGATAAAGATAACTTCAATGAGGTCATGCGTAAACAGGAACTCGGGTTGACAGTGAGTGTGCAAAATCGCCTTTCAGATCAGGAGGGGGAGGAGATGGCAGCAAAACTTAGATTCGATACGCTGAAGGATTTTACACCTGAATCGGTTGTTAACCAAATACCGGAGCTGAAAAAGCTTCTTGAGCTTCGAAAGGCCCTCACTGCCCTGAAAGGCCCTCTGGGCAATATCCCTGCCTTTCGTAAAAGAATTCAGGGTTTACTCGATGATGAGACAGCACGGCAAAAATTGCTGGGTGAACTCGGTGTGGGCAAAGAAAAGGAAGATGCTTAATTTTTTAGATAGAGAGGAGAGAGGATATGGCTGATCCAACAAAAGAGCAAGAAGCAAGCGCAGAGGGGACCGAAGAGGCTGCCGGATCACTTATTGAGCAGGTTCTTGAGGAGACCAAAATAAAACCTACGGATGAAGGTTATGATATAGCCCGGCAGGGTGTTGAGGCATTTATATCTGAGCTCCTTGCGCCCGGGCGTGAAGCGCTCAAGGTTCACCAATCTGTGATCAATCAGATGATCGCTCAGATAGATAAAAAGCTCAGTGTGCAGGTAGATGAAATCCTGCATCATGAAGATGTCCAGAAATTGGAGTCTGCATGGCAGGGGCTTAAGCTGGTCATTGATCAAACCGATTTTCGTGAAAATACCAAGATAGAACTTCTCAATGTCTCCAAGGACGATCTCCTTGCTGACTTTGAGGATTCTCCGGAGATTCCTAAGTCGGGTCTTTACAAGCTGATCTACACAGCAGAATATGGCCAATTTGGCGGGGAACCGGTAGGGACAATGATCGGGAATTACGATTTCGGCCCTGGTCCTCAAGACATAAAACTCTTACAATATATGGCGAGCGTTGCAGCTATGTCTCATGCCCCCTTTATAGCTGCTGCAAGCCCGAATTTTTTTGGTGAGAATGATTTTAACAAACTTCCGAACCTCAAGGACCTAAAATCGATCTTTGAGGGACCGCAATATATCAAATGGAATTCCTTTCGTGAGTCCGAGGATGCCCGCTATGTGGGATTGACGCTCCCCAGATTCCTGCTCCGGCTCCCATATGGTAAGGAGACCATTCCGGTCAAGGCCTTTGATTATGAAGAAACAGTGAGCGGGGATCATGAACACTATCTCTGGGGAAATACAGCCTTTGCCTTTGCTACACGGCTGGCTGCCAGCTTTGCAAAATATCGCTGGTGTCCGAATGTCATTGGCCCTCAGAGTGGCGGAGCTGTAGAGGATTTGCCTCTGCATCAGTTTGAAGCCATGGGTGAGATACAAACAAAGATACCAACAGAGATACTCGTATCCGAACGGAGGGAATATGAGTTATCTGAAGAGGGTTTTATCGCTTTAACCATGAGAAAGGGGAGTGATAATGCTGCCTTTTTTTCTGCCAATTCGTGTCAGAAACCAAAATTCTTTGGGCAGAGCAAAGAGGGAAAAGAGGCAGAACTCAATTATAAACTGGGCACACAACTTCCTTATATGTTTATCATCAACCGTCTTGCCCATTATATTAAGGTATTACAGAGAGAACAAATCGGGAGCTGGAAAGAGAGAGGAGATCTTGAGCGTGAACTGAATACCTGGATAAGACAATATATTGCTGATCAGGACAATCCTCCCCCGGATGTGAGGAGCAGGAGACCTCTGCGACAGGCCTCCATAGTAGTAAGTGATGTTGAAGGTGATCCGGGATGGTATAAAGTAGATATGAAGGTTCGCCCGCACTTTAAATATATGGGCGCATTTTTTACCTTATCCCTTGTTGGAAAACTCGATAAGGCATAATCAAATATAAGTGCCTAAAGTGTCTAAAATGCCTAAAGTGAGCTAAAGTTAAAAGATTATTATATTACATTAACTTTAGGCACTTTAGATCACTTTAGGCACTTTAGATCACTTATGATGCTATGGCCAGAGAAAGGACATTACTGGAGAGATTGGGCGATCCAAGACATGATGCGCCAAGGACAACCAGAGAAAACACAGATCAACTGGCCGAATCGGTCTTACTCCATCTTCGTAAAATGTTAAACACGTGGCAGGGACATTCGCTGACCTTGCCTGATTATGGCATCCCTGTCCTGGCAGATATTATGCACTCCTTTCCGGATGCTCTTGCCATGATGGAAGAGGCAATCTGTAATTCGATTGGGAAATATGAACCCCGCCTAAGAGGGGTTAAGGTGAGATATGTGGAATCCGAGGATGATATCTTAAGGCTCAGATTCGAGGTCACAGCACAACTTGTTACAGAAAAGGAAAAGGCCTCAATCTGGTTTGAGACCACTATCAATTCTTCAGGACAGATTGAAGTAAAAGGATAATTTTAATTCACGCAGAACCCGCAGAGGTCTCGCAGAGAGAACAAATTCTCTGCGGGCTCTGCGTCTTCTCTGCGAACTCTGCGTGAAAAAAATAGAAGACTTATGTTCAACAAATATTATCAGGATGAGCTGTCATTCCTCCGCGACATGGGAAAGGAGTTTGCCCGGGCCCATCCGGATGCTGCTCATTTTTTGGTTGGTCATGGCAGCGACCCTGATGTCGAACGATTATTAGAGGGTTTTGCCTTTCTCACAGGCCGTATCCGCCAGAAGCTCGATGATGAACTTCCCGAGGTCACACATATGCTCATGGGGCTTCTCTGGCCTCATTACCTGCGGCCTATTCCCTCCATGTCTATCCTTAAGTTTGAGCCAATTCCTAATATATTGAGTGATCATCGAAGAATCCCCCGGGATACAGAGATTGACTCCCTCCCTGTGGAAGGGACAACATGCAGATTCCGCACCTGTTATGATGTTGATATATACCCGCTTTCCCTAAAAGAGGTTGTCCTGGAGACACCTACAGCAAGACATCCCCGTCTTCGGCTAAGGTTTAATCTCTCAAAAGGTGTAAAATTGGCTAATATCCACCTTGACCGGCTTCGGCTCTATCTCCATGGAGAATCGGTTGTTTCATATACCCTATACCTCTATCTGTGTCGTTACGTGAAAAAGGTTATACTTGGATCTGTTCCTGAAAGAGAACCGGGACAGGAGATAATATTAAATCCTGCCGTGCTTCAGCCAGCGGGATTTCATGAAGAGGAGGCGCTTCTTCCTTATCCGCGAAATTCCTTTAAAGGTTACCGGTTCTTGCAGGAATATTTTGCCCTGGCACATAAATTTCTATTTATTGATATAAAGGAACTATCCCGTTTGATTGAATTGGACATAGAGGATACCTTTGAGATCATATTCGAATTTTCAAAGGCGCTGGATCAGTCAATTCGTATAGAAAAGGAGAATATTCTACTGAATTGTACACCTGTAGTAAATCTCTTTCAGCACGATTCAGATCCTATCAATGTTGAACACGACAAGGTGGAGTATCGGGTTAGACCCGCAGGGGCTGATCCGCAGCACTATGAGATCTTCTCGGTAGACAGGGTTACAGGATGGGAAGAGGGGACATCTGAAGAACGTATATATGAACCGTTTTATTCCTTTGGACAGAGATATAGTTCAACGGAGAATAGGAATATCTTTTATCGAACACGCCTGCATCATGCAGTAGTCGGGGACGGGACCGATACCTATATCTCTTTTGTCAATGAGGAAGAGGCTGGTGTTATGCCTCCGAATGAGACCATAGGGATCAAACTTACATGCACGAACCGGAATCTTCCAAGACAACTCCGGATAGGAGAGATCAATATACCTACAAGCGCTTCCCCTGAATATGCCCGTTTCAGCAATATCACCCCGGTCTCAGCTTCAATAGCCCCTCCCATAGGAAAGGACCTCTATTGGCGTTTGATATCCCATCTGTCTATTAACTATCAATCCCTGAGCAATGTGGATGTGCTTCGCAATGTATTGGGTCTGTACAATTTTCAAGCCATCTATGACCGGCAGGCTGCAAGGGCAAACGAACTCCGTCTTGAGGGAATTGTTAGTGTGAAGGTAATACCGGATGAACACCTGTTTCATGGAGCCCCGATCCGCGGGATGGCCATAGAGATCGAGTTACAGGAGGAGAATTTTGCTGGTGAAGGAGACATGTATCTCTTTGCCAGCATACTGAATGATTTTTTTGCCCTTTATACATCACTCAATTCCTTTAGCCGGCTTACAGTGAAAGGGATCCAATATGGAGAGATTTATCAATGGCAGCCAAGGATAGGACAACAGGTCATGTTTTGATTCATAGGCTGCTGAGCCTGGGGCACCGCTTCTCCTTTTTCCAGGCGGTCCAGCTTCTGGAGCGTTACTCTGCTGGCGCTGCCCGGATCGGACATCAGGGGCCTGCAGATTCAGAGGCCATTCGACTTAGGCCTGATCTGTCATTGAGTTTCCCCGGCTCAGATATCATCTCCATCGAAAAGATTGATTCTGCAGAGGGGAGCATTCAACGCTTCCGTATAACGGCCTCGTTTCTTGGCCTGTATGGCACTGTATCTCCCCTTCCAACCTTTTATACCGAGGATATGCTGTGGAATGAGGAAAATGTTCGGGACTTTCTGGATATCTTCCACCATCGTTTATTCTCACTCTTCTATCGTTGTTGGTCTAAATACCGTTATTATATTCAGTTTAAGCATGCAGGAAGAGATGATTTTTCCCGCCGGATGCTTTTGATGATCGGTCTGGATATATCTGCCACACCATGGAGAGGCCATGTCCCTGCAATCCGTTTCCTGAGATATGCAGGGCTGCTCACCGCACATCACAGATCTGCAGCAGGATTGGAGGCAATATTATCAGACTATTTTGATGGCCTTCCTGTCCGTATCACCCAGTGTGTTGATCGATGGGTGAATGTAAAACCGGATCAATGTAATGCAATTGGACAAAAGAACTGTGAACTCGGAAGAGATCTGACCCTGGGTGCCCGTGTATTTGACCGAAGCGGAAAGTTTCGTATCTCCCTGGGCCCGGTCAGATTTAAGACCTTTGTCAGGTTCCTGCCGGAAGGGGATGACTATAAGGCATTTAAAGAGATTGTGCAGATATATATGCTGGATAAACTCGCTTTTGATGTAGAGGTTAAGGTCTTAAGTGATGACTTGCCTCTACTCTGTTTATCCACAGAGGAGCCGGTTAGACTGGGCTGGACAAGCTGGTTACTTGCCCCGGCAGACGAGACAGTTTCTGTGATATTTAATTAAAAAAAGGAGAGTAAAACATGATTACTGTAGATATCAAATCCCTGCTAAAAAGACTCAACCGTTTCTGTACAAATTCATTGGAAGGGGCTGCCGGTCTTTGTGTATCGCGGAGTCATTATGAGGTGACTATCGAACATATACTTCTTAAGATGATCGAGGCCCCCTCAGCAGACCTTCAGCACATCATGCGTCACTTCGAGATTGAACCTGCAAACCTTCAACGGGGACTCCAGCGAACAATAGAAGGGTTACGGGCCGGCAATGCAGGGAAGCCTGTCTTTTCTCCACTCTTGCTGGAGTGGTTTCAGGAGGCATGGCTATTAGGTTCGATAGATATGGGATTGACCGAGATACGCTCTGGCTTACTCTTGTCTGCACTTGTTGCAAATCAGTCCAGGTTTGTTATCGGCGCCTATACCGATGACCTGGATAAGATCGGGAATGAAGAGCTCCGCAAGAATCTTCTCGATATTGTCACCGGTTCCTCTGAAGATACACCGGATACCCGAAGGCGGGATGTTGCAGGGAAACCCGGGAAAGGCCCCAGGGATGACACGGCATTGGGCAGGTTTACTATCGATTTTACCGACCGCGCCCGTAAGGGCGAAATCGACCCTGTCTTTTGCAGAGACCGTGAGATTCGGCAGATGATAGATATCCTTGCCCGGCGCAGAAAGAATAATCCGATCGTTGTAGGAGAGGCGGGTGTGGGCAAGACCGCTGTGGTTGAGGGACTTGCCCTCAGGATAGTAGAAGGAGATGTCCCGGATGTATTAAGGGATGTTGAGATATTAGGGCTGGACATGGGTCTCCTCCAGGCAGGTGCCGGTGTCAAGGGGGAGTTCGAGAATAGATTAAAATCTGTGATAAACGAGGTCAAGGAATCCCCTAAGCCGATCATAATGTTTATTGATGAAGCACACACACTAATAGGAGCAGGCGGTACTGCAGGCGGAAGCGATGCTGCAAACCTGCTCAAACCTGCCCTGGCCCGTGGAGAACTCCGCACCATTGCTGCTACGACCTGGTCTGAATACAAGAAATACTTTGAGAAGGATGCCGCGCTTGCCCGCAGGTTTCAACTAGTTAAGCTTGAAGAGCCTTCAGATGATGATGCCATTGTGATCCTTAGAGGTCTTCGGGAAAAGTACGAATCCTCCCATGATGTTCAGATAATAGATAATGCGGTGGTTGCCGCTGCCAGACTTTCGAGCCGGTATATATCCGGACGCCAGCATCCGGACAAGGGTGTGGATCTGATCGATACCTGCGCTGCACGGGTCAAGATCGGCCTTACAACCAAGCCTGATATCCTGCAAGATACAGAACGGAGTATTCAGACCCTTGAAAGGGAATTAAACGCATATCACAGAGATATAGAGGGAGGTAATCAGGTAGACCCTTCCCTTATTGAGGAGCTGAATAAAAAGATCCAGGATTCCCGGGCAGAGGCCAGGACCCTTGAGGATCGCTGGCTCAAAGAAAAAGAGGCAGTGGATAAGGTCATTGCTATTCGCAGACAGATAGAAGAAGGAAACGGGACAGCCCCTGCTGATGAAGAAGAAGAGTCTGTGGCCCCGGAAGAGGCAGGGATTAAGACTAAGAAGGATAAAGAGTCCCTTAAAAGGGACCTGGATCTTGCCCTCAGGGAGCTTCATGAGATCCAGGGCAATGATCCATTGATCCGGTTGCAGGTTGACCCCGAGACAATCGCAAAGGTGGTATCTGATTGGACAGGGATCCCAATCGGAAAGATGATAAAGGATGAGGCGCAGTCGATCTTGAGGTTTGAGGAGACCCTTGGAAAGCGGATCAAGGGGCAATCTCAGGCTGTTGAGGCAGTGGCCCTGGGTATCCGTGCCTCCAAGGCAGGACTTCAGAATCCGAATACACCGATTGGTGTCTTTCTCTTTGTGGGACCAAGTGGTGTCGGAAAGACCGAGTGTGGTATGGGAGTAGCTGATCTCCTCTTCGGAGGGGAGAGATTCATAGTGACTATAAATATGTCCGAATTCCAGGAAAAACATACGGTCTCACGTCTGATCGGCTCTCCGCCCGGATATGTGGGTTTTGGTGAAGGTGGTGTACTGACCGAGGCAGTTCGGCAGCGTCCTTATTCTGTTGTCCTCTTAGACGAGGTAGAAAAGGCAGATCCGGAGGTCATGAATATCTTCTATCAGGTCTTTGATAAAGGGATGCTGTCTGACGGTGAGGGGCGTATCATCGATTTCAAGAACACGGTTATCTTTATGACCAGCAATCTCGGCTCTGACGTGATCATGCAGATGTGTTCTGATTCGAAACAGCCTGAACCAAAGGATATTATTGATGCGATCCGGCCGATCCTGAGTCATCACTTTAAACCTGCGCTACTTGCCAGAATGACAATTGTTCCCTTTTACCCGATCAATGTAGATGCCATGAAGGAGATCGCAGGACTAAAACTCGATCAGTTACGTTTAAGGCTTGAAACCAGCCACAGGATGCTATTCGAATATGCTAAAGAGGTCATTAATCAGATTGCAGAGCGGTGTACCGAGGTTGAGACAGGTGCACGCAATATCGACCATATTATGCAGGGAACGCTCCTCCCCCGAATCTCGACCGAGATTCTACAGAGGATGAGTGAAGGCCCATTGCCTCATACATTAAGACTGGGGATCAATAAGAACGGGGAGTTTACATTTAAGTTTTCTGATTGAACTCTTCCATTGCCTCTTTATACAGTTTGTCTTCCATATTTTGATACCGGGGAGAAAAATGGAATATCTCAAGTCTTTTTGCCCCTGCAAGCCTGGCCAGCTCTCCTGCCTGTCTTGCAGTGAGATGGTATCTCTCTTTTGCCCTTTCTGTCTCCATTTCTATAAATGCGGCCTCGCAATATAGTATGTCGCAATCCTGTGCTATATGAATTATTTTTTTAATATTCTCCTCGCTATAGACTGCGTCTACCACATAGGCAATCTTTTGCCCCTTTGTAATCATGACAAATTCGTCTTTTAATTCGCCTATCCCGGTCATCTTTATCCCTCTTTTCATTGGTACCTCAATCATATATTCATCTGATCTCCCTTCCCTTATGCATCTTTTTAATTCACCCAGCCATGGCCCTACCGGCAGATCCTGTTGAATTAATGCATCCTTGTTTATGTTTATATGAAATTCCTCTGAAAGAGAAAATGCCATGCAGGGTATAAGATGGTCAAGATGGACACCTTCTATCCTGAGGAGGGGTTCATCTATCAGTGTCCCGTCAAATGGGATATCAGATTCATTATCCTCTCTATTAAACCTGTCCTTACAGATAAATTTAGAGCCCCTGATTTTATCGGGTGATATCTCTACTGCCTCTAAGACAAACGGATAATCTCCCACCAGATTCCATGTATAAGCTGCAAGTTTACCTTCTATGTTGGAAATTATTCCTGGAGGGCCAAAGACCCTGAGTCTTTTTTCCCTTCCCAGGAGCAGACGCAAAAGATGATCAAAACCTATAAAATGATCTATATGGGTATGGGAGACAAAGACATCTGATACCTTGAGGAGCTTTGATGTGGATAGACTCTTGATTTCGCCCAAGTCAAAAAGGATAGCCCTCTTTTCCCTGAAAATCTCTATATAAAGACCAGGATCATCAAAGGGTCCATTGATAAGGTTAGAATGAAAAATTGGCTTCATTCTTTAAATAATATGACTTAAGAGAAAAAATTACAAGAAAACTTATTAAGATGTATTGACTCGAAGACATGGTTCATCCGCACTCTATGCCTCAGAATATTCTGATTTTCTCTAATTTACTAGGCAACCTTTTCTCTCGCTATCTCTACAAGCCTCTTGAAGGAGCCAGGATCATTTACTGCCATATCTGCCAGTATCTTTCTATCCATATCCACCCGGGCCTTTTTTAGCCCCGCGATAAATCTATTATATGGCATCCCCTCCAGTCTGGCTGCTGCATTGATCCTGGCTATCCATAATTTACGGAACTCTCTCTTTCTTGTCCTCCTGTCCCTGTAGGCATATTTCAGCGCTCTATCCACGGCCTCACGGGCATTGCGAAAGAGATTTCTTCTCGCTCCCTGAAACCCTTTGGCCAATTTAAGTATCTTTTTTCTTCTCTTCCTTCTGCTTGCGCTATTTATAGCTCTTGGCATTCTTTATCCCTCCTCTTAATATCAGTCATAAACTCCATAACTCTCTAAACTCCATTAGTTATAGGGTATCAACCTCTTTATCCTCTTCTCATCTGCCTTATTTACCATATCACTTTTTCTTAGACATCTCTTACGTTTAGTTGTTTTACTGGTAAGGATATGACTAGTATATGCCTTACCTCTTTTTATCTTTCCGGAACTTATCCTCTTAAACCTCTTTGCCGCTCCTTTATTTGTCTTTATTTTCGGCACAATATAACCTCCCGCTTTATTTTATCTATGTCCAATAATGATTACACAGATTAACATTAGATTACCAGATTAAAAAATGGTGAAAAACCAAAGGGTTAAAAATCTGAGAAATCAGTTTCCAGAAGTTTTTGCACTGGAAACAACCTGCTGTTTTTCTATATGCTTGTTAGGTATCAGGATCATCGTCAGGTTTCGCCCTTCCTTCTTTGGCTCCTGCTCGATACTCCCTATATCCTTTATATCCTCTGCAATTCGTCTCAACATCTTCTCCCCAATATGCCTATGGACGAGCTCTCTTCCCCTAAATATCAGAGTAATCTTTGCCTTGTCTCCTCCTGTAAGGAATCTTCGTACATGGTTTACCTTAAATTGATAATCATGTTCCTCTGTTTTGGGTCTTAGCTTTATCTCTTTAACTTGTATAGTCTTTTGTTTTTTCTTTGCATCGTGACTCTTCTTGCTTTGTTTGTATTTATACTTGCCATAGTCTATAATCTTACAGACAGGTGGTTTTTCATTAGGGGCTACCTCTAACAAATCAAGTCCTTTATCCTTTGCCAGTTCCAGAGCATCAGCCGTTGGTATCGCGCCCAAATATTTACCGCTCTCATCGATTACAGCAACTTCCTTGACCCTAATCATTTCATTAACACGTAATCTTTTAATTATGTCATATCACCTCCCTCTTAAAATATCATACTGTTCCCTTAGAATCTATCTCTTCCTTCATCATATGGATAAGCTTCCCCATTTCTATAGGACCGAGGTCTTTTTCCCCTCTCTTTCTTAGTGAGACAGTATTTGACTTTACCTCCCTATCCCCTATGATTAGCATATACGGGATCTTCCTGAGTTGTGCCTCACGGATCTTGAATCCTACCTTTTCATTCCTTGAATCTGTCTCCACCCTAAAGGTATGTCCCCTGAACTCTTCTGCAATCCTGTTTGAATATACAATCTGGGAATCAGTTATGGGCAGGAGTATCACCTGAACAGGAGAGAGCCATAAGGGAAAGGCCCCGGCATAGTGTTCAATGAGACATCCAAAAAATCGTTCCAATGACCCCATCAGGGCACGGTGTATCATGATAGGCTGGTGAGGTGCCCCATCCTCCCCTATATATGCCATACCAAACTGCTTCGGAAGATTAAAATCTACCTGGATAGTGGAACACTGCCATGATCTCCCGATACTATCTTTTATTTTCACATCTATCTTTGGGCCATAGAATACCCCTTCTCCGGGATCAATATCATATGAGAGTCCTGATTTTTTAATAGCCGATTCCAGCGCGCTGGTGGCCTTCTCCCAGTTTTCAACAGATCCGACATACTTATCAGGACGGGTGCTCAAGTAAACCTCATACTCCATGAAACCAAATGATCTAAGCATATAGAGGGTAAAGTCGAGAACCTGGCTGATCTCCTCATTTAGTTGATCTAACCGACAAAATATGTGAGCATCGTCCTGGGTAAACCCCCTGACTCTCAAGAGGCCATGCAGAACCCCTGATCGCTCGTATCTATATACAGTGCCCAATTCTGCCCACCGTATAGGGAGTTCCCTGTAGCTCCTTAAACGGCTCTTATATATCTTTATATGGAATGGGCAGTTCATTGGCTTGATTATGTAATCAGTCCCATCTATATCCATTGGAGAATACATATTATCACGATAAAAGTCCCAATGTCCACTGGTATGCCAAAGATTGAGCTTGGCTATATGCGGACTATATACAATTTGATAACCATTCTTATAGTGCTCATCACGCCAGAAGTTTTCTATTACAGCGCGTACCATAGCACCGTTGGGATGCCAGTTGATCAATCCCGGCCCGATCTCATCATCCATGCTGAATAGATCCAGATCCTTTCCCAGTCTCCTGTGATCACGTCTTTTTGCCTCCTCCAGTCTTTTCAGATATTCATCGAGCTCCTCTTTTGAAAAAAAGGATGTACCATAGATCCTCTGCAGCATCTTATTCGTCTCATCCCCCCGCCAATATGAGCCGGCAACACTAAGCAGCTTAAATGCCTTTACCTTGCCAGAGGATGGCAGATGAGGGCCCCGACACAGATCGGTAAAACTCCCCTGTATGTAGATAGTAACAGTATCCTCTTTAATCTCATCTAACAATTCAAGCTTATACTTTTCATCCCTTTCCTTAAATAGATTATATGCCTCTTTTCTGGATATCTCTGAACATGTAAAGGGGAGGTCTGCCTTTATAATCTCGGTCATACGGGCCTCTATCCTTTCCATATCTTCCGGACGGAAGGGTTCATCCCGGTCAAAGTCATAATAAAAACCATCTTTTATGGCAGGGCCGATCGATATTTTTGTTTCCGGATAGAGTTCCTGCACAGCCTGCGCCATTACATGGGCTGTGCTGTGCCTCATTATCTCCAGTCCATCTTCATCAGGCATATAATAACCTCAGATTATAAGAAATTAGTAATCCTCTCATGCTTATCTTCTGTAATACTTTATCTTTTCTATGAAAAATAGTATTTATTCTTTTGATTATTGTCAAGTGTATTTTTAAATAATGAACATATGTTAACATGTTTGAAAGGTTATTACCACTTATTTTATTTCACCTGAAGAACAAAAAAAACATGGTTGATTTCTCCTTTTTTCCCTTGTATATTGACTGACTATGTTAAACCCGAAAGTAACTACTCAGGTGGATAGTCTATAGGTATTTAGCTGAATAGTGAGGAAGAAATATGCGAGATCATACAAAGCTCAGAGCAGTTGGGAGCCTTGATTCGTTCTTTGCGCAGTCCTAACAGACTACAGTCTAAACAACCTGAGTAGTTAAACCCAAAAAACGGAGATAGGGGGATGAATATGCAAATAGCTATGATCGGCATGGGACGGATGGGCATGAATATGACAAGGCGACTTCTAAAGGGAGGGCACCGGGTTATAGCCTACAATCGAACACCAAACAAGACAAAACAGATCGTTAAGGAGGGCGCTGTAGGGACCTATTCACTCTTAGAATTGGTCGAAGGGCTTTCTCCCCCCAGGGTTGTATGGATGATGCTCCCGGCAGGATCGGCTATAGATGACCATCTCGGTCAACTTCAGGATATCCTTTCTCAAGGTGATATCATCATCGATGGAGGCAACACCTATTATAAAGACGATATTCGTCGAGCCGGCCTGCTTGCCGGGAAAGGGATTCAGTTTATGGATGCGGGTGTCAGTGGCGGCGTCTGGGGGCTTAAGATAGGGTATTGCCTTATGATCGGCGGAGAGAGAGAGACGTATCAGGTTCTTGAACCCATCTTTAAGACCCTGGCCCCGGATAAGGGTTATCTTTATTGCGGAGCCATTGGGGCCGGACATTTTGTGAAGATGGTTCATAATGGCATCGAGTATGGCATGATGCAGGCATATGGTGAAGGATTTAATATCTTAGAGGCATCTCCATACAGAGAATCCCTAAATTACGCTGAAGTCGCTCATCTTTGGAACCAGGGTAGTGTCATTCGTTCCTGGCTCCTGGAGCTTGCCGGGGCTGCCTTTGCCAGAGATGCAAGACTCTCAAATATTCAGGGATATGTAGATGACTCAGGCGAAGGACGGTGGACAGTAGAGCAGGCCATTGAGACAGGGGTATCGGCCCCTGTAATCGCCCTGTCATTGTTTCAGAGGTTTAGCTCCCGTCAAAAGGAGTCCTTTTCAGATAAGGTAATCGCCTCCTTACGCAGAGAATTTGGCGGTCACGCTGTGATGACCTCTGAAGAGAAAAAGGAGAAATAGCATATAAAATTTGCCACAGAGGTCACAGAGAACACAGAGAAAAACAAAAAACAAACTACTATCGCCTTTGGGCGATAGTAGTTTGTTTTTGAATTTAAACTCTGTGACCTCTGTGGCAAATTTTAATAGGTAATGTCAAGTTTCCGGGACGTTAAGGTATCCGCCATTGATGACTGTCACGGTCCAACAGATCATCAGATTCAGCGGGGCCCCAGGTGCCTGAGGGATAATATGTGAGCGGACAAGTCTCAGGTTCTGTTTGCCAGACCTGCAAGACCGGGGTGACCAGAGACCAGGCCACCTCCACACCGTCATGCCTCCAGAATAGGGTTTGGTCACCCAACATACAATCCAGGAGCAAACGTTCATAGGCCTTAGGTAATTCACTGCCAAATATTTCCCGGTAATTTAGATCCATTGCCAGAGAAGCCAGGCATACCTTTGGCCCGGGCTTCTTGACCTGGATAGACAAAGATATGCCTTCCTCTGGTTGGACATGTAAAACCAGGACATTAGGCGCAAGCTCTCCCGGTGAGAGAGGAGCAAACATAGAATGCGGGACATTCTTGAAGGTAATTGCAATCTCGCTGACCCTGTGTGCCATGCGCTTGCCAGAGCGTAAATAGAACGGTACGCCTTGCCAGCGCCAGTTATCTATCATGACCCTGGCGGCCACAAAGGTCTCTACCATTGAATTAGAGACCACTCCTGGTTCGTAGCGGTAGCCAGGGACTTCCACGCCTTCCACCGGCCCCTTCTGGTATTGACCACGTACAATCCAGTGACTTAAGTCATCCAGGGGGAACGGCCTGATCGTGCGTAGCAATTTTATCTTCTCATCCCGTACCCGATCAGCATCAAACGAGGCAGGCGCCTCCATTGCAACAAGAGCCAGCATCTGGAGCATGTGGTTCTGAAACATATCCCGCATCAGTCCGGCCTGCTCATAATAGCTGGCCCGGTGTTCCACTCCAAGGGTCTCCGCCACTGTGATTTGAATATGATCTATATACTGTCGTGTCCAGATTGGCTCAAACACGGCGTTAGCAAATCTAAACATCAGGATATTTTGAACAGTCTCTTTTCCCAGGTAATGGTCGATTCGATATATCTGGTGTTCACGTAAAACCCGATGGAGTTCGCGGTCCAACGCCATGACACTCTCCAGATCGCGGCCCAATGGCTTCTCAATAACTACCCGGACAAAGGGTGAACCGTCTTCTGATTCCTTTGACAGTCCGGTCGATCCCAGGTGGTGGATAATTGGACAGTAGATATTAGGTGGTGTAGCAAGATAGAAGAGATGGTTACCTTTGGTTGAATATTTTGCATCTAATCGGGTTAGCTGTTCTGATAATAAAGTATATAGATTGATATCATTATAATCTCCTGAAAGATAGGTGCAGCGTTGGCTGAACTCCTCTTGTTTAGGGTGTGGAACATCAGGAGAATTTTTTTTAAGTGTATTGCGAACCTTTATTTGGAAGGTTTCATCGGTCATGGGGCTGCGGGCACAGCCTAAAATATAGAAATTCCCGGACAGGAGTCCTTTTTGAAAGAGGCTGAACAAGGACGGGATGAGTTTCCTGTGTGCAAGGTCCCCTGACGCACCAAATATCACTACAGCGCAGGGACCTGATTTGTTTACAGTACAAAAACCGCCCTGCATGTTGGTCCCGGGTTTTATCTCTGTCATCTTTGGGCTTACCCTCCTTAATACTCATATTAATAATTTGCCACAGAGGTCACAGAGAACACAGAGTTTATTTTTTATTTTTCTCTGTGCTCTCTGTGGCTATAATACCTGAATTTCTGCCTTTTCTATCAAGAGCAAGGCCCGCGCCACGATCTTTGGCACTGTAAAGCCGTAGTGTTCCAACAAGACAGATCCGGGAGCAGAGGCGCCGAAGCGATCAATGCCGATGACATCGCCGGCATCACCGACCCACTGTGACCATCCGAGTGAAGCACCTGCCTCTATGGCCAGCCGTGCCTTGATATCGGGAGGCAAGACCTGATCACGATAATCCCGGGACTGCTCATAAAAGAGTTCCCATGATGGCATTGAGACTACCCGTGCCTGAATATCCCGGTCTGAAAGTCTTTTTCTGGCTGCCAGGGCCAGATGCACCTCTGAGCCTGTTGCAATCAGGATAAGGTCAGGATCCCCGTCACTGTCAGCAAGGACATAGGCACCTCTGGCTACGCCCCCGGCAACAGGAAAACATGCTGGATCTAAAACCGGTACCTTCTGACGGGTAAGAATAATGGCTATTGGTTTTCGTCTTTCAATCGCAATACGCCAGGCAGCTACAGTCTCATTGGCATCAGCCGGCCGGATCACGGTCAAGTTAGGGATCGCCCGTAGTGAGATCAACTGTTCAATTGGCTGGTGAGTAGGACCATCCTCACCTAAAGCAATACTGTCGTGAGTAAAGACAAAGATAGAAGCGACATCCATGATGGAGGCCAAACGCAAGGCCGGCCGCATGTAATCAGAAAAGACAAGAAAGGCGGAGGCATAGGGAATCAGCATGTTGCTGATCGCCATACCATTGATGATCGCCCCCATGGCATGTTCACGTACGCCAAAGTGAAAATTCGGACAGCCGAAACTGTCCGGCCCAAAATCACAATATCCCTTGAGATAGGTAAAGGTTGAGGGTGCCAGATCTGCTGAACCTCCGACTAACAAGGGAAGTTTGCTGACAATTGAATTCAGTATTTTACCTGAAGCCGCTCGCGTGGCCATCAACTCACCAGCAGGAAAGACAGGGAGCGAGTTTACCCAATTTTGGGGCAGATGACCGCTGACCGCCCTCTTCAATTCTTCAGCAAGCTCAGGATAGTCTTTGGCATAGGCCTCGAATTTGGTCTGCCACTCTGATTCTGCTTGTTTTCCGTGTTCCGCAACCTTTCTGAAATGCGCCAGGGCTTCGTTAGGTACATAAAACGATTTATCAGGCGAAAACCCGAACCGTTCTTTTGTCACCCTGATCTCTGCCTCTCCCAGGGGCTCACCGTGTGCGGCTGCTGTATCCTGCTTGTTCGGGCTGCCGTAAGCAATATGTGTCCGTGCCTTGATCAAGGATGGCTTCCCGGTCTCTTTCTGTGCCAGCAAAAGGGCTGAAACTACTGATTCAATATCATTACCATCGATCTCAATCACCTGCCAACCATAAGATTCAAATCTTTTTTGAACACTTTCTGTGAAGGCCAGGTCTGTCGGGCCTTCTATGGATATCCTGTTATCATCGTAAAGACAGATCAGTTTCCCGAGCCTGAGATGACCCGCGATAGAGGCTGCCTCGGCTGACACACCTTCCATCAAATCACCATCACTACAAATGACATAAGTAAAGTAATCTATTATACTATGTCCCGGACGATTAAAATGATTGGCCAGATATCTCTCAGCAATAGCCATTCCAACTCCATTGGCAAAGCCCTGTCCCAGCGGTCCTGTTGTTGTCTCCACACCTGCTGTGTGGCCATATTCAGGATGGCCGGGCGTTTTACTACCCCATTGTCTGAAATTCATAAGTTCTTTCAACGGCAGATCATAACCTGTCAGATAAAGCAGGGAGTAAAGCAAGGCTGATCCATGTCCTGCCGACAAAATAAAACGGTCCCGGCCAGGCCAGTCAGGGTTTACAGGATTGTGCCTCATCACCTTTGTCCAAAGCACATACGCTATAACCGCTGCGCCCATGGGGAGACCCGGATGACCGGATTTGGCCTTTTCCACCATGTCTACTGCCAGAAGGCGGATGGTATTGATACAAAACTGATCCAACTCCTCATCCTGCATAGGTCACTCCTGAAAATAAGGCATATTTTTTGTTTTTGTAGTAACAAAGAATATAAATCTGGAAATCTCAAAATGCAAGTTGTTTTTATCTTGTTTGTCCGGAGAATGTGTTTGCAGCAATTCCGGACAAAAAAATAGACATTAAGAAAAGAAATCGATATAATTATTTGCATTTTTCCCTGATCTTTGGTATAACAGTTTTCAGGTCAAAAAAGGAATTGTCTATCACTGGGTGGATGGAAATAACTCTATCCATAAATTTCATCTTTAAAGGAGAGGTATTATGGGAACAGATCGATGTTTTTATAAATTCAGGTTGCTTTTATTAGGATTGGCTTTGTTTTTCGCGCCAATCACTGGCGCGAACGCAGAGCCTTCCGCAACAATCAATTTTCCGCCAGATAATTTTACTATCGCCAACACAAAACCTGACTTAAGTCTGGGAATAAACGGATACACAGGC
Organism: Nitrospirota bacterium; assembly: GCA_003229375.1. GTDB lineage: Bacteria > Nitrospinota > Nitrospinia > SZUA-224 > SZUA-224 > SZUA-224. The sequence continues at coordinate 4,062 of QIDP01000013.1, read as the reverse complement.
ACCATATACTACAACTGGGATGGCGGGCAAGAGCTTCCCGGCTGCACAAACTGCACGGAGTATCGCACAACCTATGGTGAATATAATCATGAGTATGACTATGCTGGAACCGCAACAGAGTCGAATTTAGTCGGACTATGGTATGCAAATGAAAACAGCGGTACTTTACTATATGATAAATCCGGAAAAGGGAATTACGGAAAATGGAAAAAGAACTACTGGGGGTATGCTGAAAATAACCCGCTTTCAATTACTGATTTTAATTTTTCAAACATTTCTTACCCTTTTAGTGATTTATGTGATGACGGAAACGGCCGGTTACTTTATGTGTACAGTGAGTATGATGCATATCCTATTCTCAAGGTTATGGCGCTGTTTTTAACAAGGGATGCGGATGGAAATATAATTGTAGATCCTAACAATCCTATCCCCCAAGATGTTGCTTCGGGCCCTAACCCTGACAACAACACCGACCCTGACTACTACCCTTATTCCACTCTGATGGACCCTTCATGCCAGTATTTTAATGATGGTAGTGGTGGAAAATTTTATGTCGGTTTTACTCATAATGTAGAAACGCTTTCTCCCAGACAGCATATAATGGTCTTTGAGGAAGATAACCTCGCCACAACCGGTTGGAGCAAGTTTTATAGTACTTACGGTGACCAAAGCTATTTCACTAATAATTATTGCTCGGATTCCAAGACGGGAGGCAATTCTTTTGTGGCTATCGAATTATTCGAGTTAAACGTGAATGGCGAAAACCATTTGATGGGCATTGGCACCTACGGTTTAGAAAGAAATATCAAAGAAACCGATAGCGGTACGCCTGGAACTACCAACTTGCGTATTTTTGATTTCACAACCAAGGCATTTTATTCGGACTATGAAGATAATTCCATCTACATGAGCTCCCCCAAGGTAATAAAAGTCGGTGATATTTATTATATTACATATTACCAGGCAACAGAGGCGTGTACGAATACTGTCCCGTACACTGCCCCGTTTGAGGCGGACGTTATGCTTGTTGGCACGAAAGATTTCATAACTTTTTCTGATCCACCAGTATGCGTCAGTGGCAATTGCAACAATGCGGATGATGGGATAATCCAAAACAGTTGGTCGGACATCGCCAAACTTCCAAATGGCACATTGTATGTAGGCTATGCGTCATGGAAGCAAGGAACGGATATGCGTGATTATATTTACGCAATTTCAGGATACAACGTTACATATATTACCGATATTGCAAGTATTCCAAATATAACATTCTCTGACTACGGCGCTATCGGAAACGGCAAAGGCGATGAAATGCACGCTACCATGTTTGTAGATTCTCAGGGGCCGATCTTAATCGCCCAGCAATCTGACCTCGACCAACCATTTGATCGTGATCCGAATCCAGGACGGTCCTACCATTATCTTATGACGGACACGTTCCCTTCTCCCTGGACGGACGGGAAATTCGGGCATGCGCTTAGCTTTAACGGCATAGATGATTATCTGGATGCTGGGAACTATGCAAGTTTGGATATTACAGGAAATGCCATTACAGTGTCCGCGTGGATCAAACCATCGGAAGCCGTAGCCAATGGATGGGACAGGATAGTTGGAAAGGGAACGAAAATACTCGCTTATGATGGTACTACTGTTGTTGGTAATACATCGTACTCTCTTTACAGGACGTGTGGTTCCGGGTCCGAAGCAGGGTGTGATTTAAATCCTGGCGCGCAGACGATAGGGTTTGGAGTTTCCACGGACGGGATTTCCTTTGTATCCGCCGTATCGACAATAAATGTGGCGGCGAACGAATGGACTCACGTAGTTGGCGTTTATACCGGATCATACGTCACTATTTTCATCAATGGCGTGGAAGCTCTCGATCCGGTGGATAGAGTCTCCGTAACAGGCAATATAGCAAACACAACGGCGCCGGTTACCATAGGAGCCGACGTTTCCGCCTCGCCTGACAAGAATTTTTTCAAGGGCGATATTGATGAAGTGATGATATTCAACAGGGCGTTAAGCGTAATTGACATAGGCGCGATTTATAATAAAGCGCTATCCGAAAACACCCATACCGTAACTGTCAGATTACCGCCGCTTGAAGGGGGTCCAGACATCACGGAAACCAACTCCTTCAGCATAAACACAACCCCGCCCGCCGATGAACCTGAAGCTGATCTTGTAGGATATTACAAGTTTGATTCCGGTTTGGATTTAGTGTATGACTACTCCGGCAATGGTAACGATGGAACCGTAAACGGAGCCAAATGGATAGACGGGATGTTCGCAAGCCCCTCCCTGGCCTTTGATGGTTTGAACGATTATGTTGACGCCAACGCCAAGATTGTTACAACCAACGACAACTACACGGTATCCGCGTGGGTGCAGTGGAGCGGCGATGAAACCGGATTCTATCAAAACATAATCTCCCAGGACGGAAACAACATCAGCGGCTTCCGTCTGGGACGGGAAGTGGGTTCTGGAGGATTATTCACTTTCGCCGTTTACGCAAGCGACTCAGCCAGCGCTCAGATATATGAAGTCGTTTCTGACGTCGCTCCTGAGCCAGGCAGATGGTATAACGTGGGCGCTGTTCATGACGTTACCAATGGAGTGATGAAACTATACGTGAATGGCGATCTTAAAGGTTCTGCGTCTATCACCAGCACATGGGACGCTCCGGGCAACCTGGTAATTGGACGGGGGGTGAAAAAATGGAGCGCGCCTGATTCTTGGTGGTCCGGCAAAATCGATCACGTAAAGATTTACAATCGGGCGTTGACCGACGCGGAGATGGAAGTCGCGCCTTTGGTTATGTCCACGTCTCCCGCCAACGGCGATACTGACGTACTTCCTAGCGCCGTCATCACCGCTACTTTCAGCGAAGAGATGGACGGCGTGACCATTAACGCGAATAGTTTTCTGGTTAATGGTTATGATAGCGCAACCGGTCCCGTTACCGGCTCCATTTCTTACGACGCCGTAACCAGAACCGCAACGTTTACGCCGGATGCGGATCTTGTGGACCAGGGCTCGTATATCGTTACGATAACGACTGAGGTTACGGACGTTACGGGCGATCCTCTTGAAGCTTCTTACCAATGGGGATTTAGCGTCAACGCTGATGATTGCTTCATAGCTACGGCGGCGTACGGCAGTTTCCTAGATCCGCACGTTCAGTCGTTGAGGAATTTCAGGGACGGACACCTTCTTACGAACGCGCTGGGCAGGAAGTTCGTTGAACTTTATTACGAATACTCGCCGCCAGCGGCGGACTTCATAGCACGGCACAACTCGTTGCGAACGCTCACAAGAATCGCGCTCACTCCGCTTGTCTATGGCGTGCTGTATCCGCTGACCGCGTTCGTGCTGACTCTTTTACTCGGCTCCGCAGGTCTGGTGGCTTTGAGAAGCTATAGTATCAGGCGTAAGAGTTAGGGGAAAACGTCAAAGCCGTAATTCATGGCTGAACGAACCCGCCGGCCGTAAACTGGCGGGTTCGTTCTCCAACGTAAAGCCAACTGCCAGAATCGGCTTGCCGGTTCGCGCCGGATGCGGTTTTAAAACGGGTTTTAGAACTCTCATTTCCCCTGAATGTTGTGTAATGAAATATCAAGCGGCGATCCTTTCCTCGCACGTTCCATCGATAAATTTGACTCCTTCGCTTACATCCTCCAGTCGATTTGAGCCGTTAAGTTTCTGCCATTTCTTCTGTAATCCTCTTCTCATTAAATGCCTTCTAACACTTCCTCTACAAACTCCTTGGGGAGCCTATTGTGTATCCTCTGTCCTCCCATTAAACCCTCCTTTTAAAAGATTTATGGGAATACCCTATATAAGCCCCCATGTCTACAAATAGTCTATAAATGATTGTCACACTTACCGTATACAAATGATTGTCCCCTAACATCCGGTCAATTTTTATTTGACTTATCAATAAGGATAAATAATTGACCTTGGCTGGTAATATATGATATTATTTAACAATCAAAATCAATTAAAGTTCTATCTTAGCGAAAAGATGACGCATTTTCTCAAAAAGGGAGGTGATTGAAT
>QIDP01000098.1 GCA_003229375.1 Nitrospirota bacterium | reverse complement strand
GGCGAGACGCCTGTCCTGCCAGCGTTTGGCATCTCTAACTGGTGTGACAAATTTGTGGGTAAATTAGAAAAACAGGCTTAATATTTGAGAATGGCATATAGAGTGAAGAAGTGGAATATTGAGGTTGAGCCGATAGACAGAGACCTTAAAAAAATCCCTTAAACTTCAAAAGGTTATAAAAGATCGCAGACGTAAAGCCCGCGTTTAGAGTGAAATGTTCTAAAAATAGCTTACCAGCTTGTAATGTTATCAGCTTCGAATATCAGCTTAACAATTCCCTGGTAGTCTATTGTCTCTATGTTGACTTTAGATCCGCCCCTTGCTTTTACATCATCCTGGGAGGCAAAAACCCTGAGGCCATCAAGAGAGATTGTAGAAAGGACTGCATCATGGAGAAGAACAACCGTAACTTCTTTTCCACTTGCAATCTGCTTGCGGACTGTATCTATTGCATATGAATCATTCTCTTTTTTAATAACATGTAATATATTCATTTTTTTACCAGTTTATTACTATATCCCCTTCTGTGATCAGATCTGCGATCTCATCCTTTGATTTTAGCAAGGGATCGTGTTTGATATCCTTTATACCCCTCTCTTCAAGTGATTCTTTTTCGGCTATGATATCAAAGTCCATCTCCTTTAATGTACTGATATGCTTGTCTGCATCAGGAAAATTTATGATACCTGTATCAGTTGAAGAAGAAAGGGCATATACCCCATCCTCAATAAATACCACTTTCATACTGTTATCCGATGTTAACATTCCTACACACATCCTCAGTGCCTCAAAGTTTTTAATTGTAGAGAACGGATTTACCCTTATTACAACAAAAAGATCCTTCATCTTAATTTACTTCCCCTGGTTTTAACTATTAAAAGCTACTAATTTAGTGCAGTCCTCAATAATGGTGCCAAGAACATAAAGACTCGCTGCTTCGGCAGGTGATTTTTCGGCATCTACTGCCCTTTCAGCAGAATTATGTTCACAGACAGATATCTCTGCCCCCTTGTCCTTGAGCGAAACAATATCTGAATTATATACATTATAGACACCATCACACATCATAAATATTTGGACATCTTTTCCCATTGCTATAGCTGCTTCTGCTAACTTTATTACTGTATGGGTGTTTTCATGCTCCGGTGATGTTGTTAACAATATAGCCAGTATTTCTTTTTTTTCATCCATGAATACTTCCTTTGTTATATTAAAGTATCTTTATATTCTTATATCTGAATTAAGAATTATTATACCCATTCATGATAATCATGTCAAGAAAAATTTTTAACAAAAGAGGAGTTTTTTATTGACTTTGTTCAATTAGATGATATTATTACTATTACTTTTAATATATTTAGTCTGTTCTGAAAGTATAGGAATTAAGTGGAATCTATAAATCATAAAAGGCCTGCCAGGGTACTCACTTCACATATATCTTCGTTAGAAAAGAAAATGGAGAGGGTTGAGATATGTTTTTTTTCGGTATTTTTTAGAGGATTATTTTTTTGTTCTTTCGTAAAAAAGTTGAGCGACTCAGAAGTTAAATTAAAAATGTTTGATTTTTATCCGTTTTCGTTTCTGGTTAGTTTAACTTAAACACGAAAGATGTTTTTTGGATTCCCAGGATAGGAGGGGATGTTAACAGGTGTATAGCAGCAAAGCAGGCATAAATGTTATAGGGATCAGTCCTGAAGGTGTTAGAAGCCTTAATCCTGACAGGATAAGGGAGATAGAGAGATCTCATATATTAATTGGGGAGAAAAGGTATATTGAGTATTTTGAGTATGTCAGGAGTGACAAGGTTCTGATAACAAGGGATATGGAAAGGATCAAGAAGCTGATTATGGAGAACATGGATAAGAATCTTGTTCCACATAAGAGGATTGTTATTCTATCATCCGGCGACCCTAATCTATATGGTATATCAGAATTTTTCTTACAATTTGTCCCTAAGAAGTATCTATTTATCCATCCCAATGTCAGTTCAATGCAGCTTGCCTTTGCATCTATCAAGGAGACTATGAACGATGCGATAATCCTCAGTATGTATGGAAGAGTTATTGAAGAGGTTGTTGAGATCATCAGGAGAAATAATAAGATCGGGATATTCACCGATAATAGGCACAATCCCCCTGCTATTGCAAGGTTACTAATAGAGAAAGACATCAAGGATATTAGGGTATATGTCTGTGAGAGGATGGGAGAAGAGAGAGCGAGGGTAATTAAGACAGACATGCTCTCCATGTCTAAACGTAGCATGTCACATCCAAATGTCATGATACTGATAAGGGAAAAGGGGAAAAAGAAGTTCCTTGCAGCCCCCTCCCCTATCCCCTGTTATCCAGGTGTCCGGGATAGTGAGTTCTCCCACAAGGATGGAATAATTACCAGATCCGAGGTAAGGGTTATCATCCTGTCAAAGATGTGCATTAAGGAGGATAGTATTCTATGGGATATATGGCCGGGGTGCGGTTCTATCTCAGTGGAGACGGCTCTTATTGCGAAAAGAGGAATGGTATTTGCTATTGAAAACGACAATAGTATCCTCGAATATACCAGGAAGAATATATCAAAGTTCCATCTGGAGAATGTAAAGCTGATAGAAAAATCAGCGCCTGAAGGGCTGAGAGGTCTTCCCAAGCCTGATTCAGTATTTATAGAGGAAAACAGGGGGAGACTACTGGGCAGGGTGGTCAGCTTTTGTGCCAGACGCTTGAAGATAGGGGGCAGGCTGACTATAAAGGCAGTGACTCTAGATACCTTAAAGGATGGGGTCGATCTTCTCGAAAGGAGGGGGTTTGATGTCGAGGTTACCTCTGTCAACATATCAAGGACCAAGGGGTTAAAAGGAGAAAAGATGTTCGAGACATTGAATACCGTCTATATCATATCAGGCAGAAAAGGTGAAATCTGAGATAGGCCCCAAATCCAGATATTAGAAAATATCTGGATTTGGGGTAGGATAACCGATAGGTATGATATAAAGCGGGATATTTTCTTTTGAAAGCTGTAAAACAGATGAGACCTCTGAATCAGAGAAGGCTCCTATCATAACACTCCCTAACCCCATAGAAACCGCCATAAGAGATACATTCTGACCCACATGACCCGCCTCCATATCTACATATCTTATCCCCCTATTTCCATAATGGGAAGTGGTTCTTGAATAGATAGCAGTGATAACCAGAGTAAGCGGTTTGTGCTGAAAGTTTCTTACACTTCTTCTTTTACTGATTGCCTCTTCTACTGATATAGTATCTTTGAATACAGGTGGTGAAAGTTTTATGATCTCAGCCATAATAAATATAATTACTATCATCTTTTTATTATGTTTTCAAGGGGGAAAAAATGTCTTTCTCTGTTCCTTACGAGGGTATAATTTCCCTTGACTTTTATTTATAGAATATTTAGGATTGCATATAAAATGGAGATCGAAAAGGGATACATTAAGGAGATACTCTCTAAGATAATTGAATCTGATATAAAGGAATTATCTGTATTTCCTTTGATGGGAGATGCCTCTGATAGGAGGTATTTCAGGATCACCTTTGACAATACCACTGATATAAGCAGAAGGATTAGCTCTGTTATCCTGATGAGATTGTCAGATCCTCAGATCAAGAGAGAACTTCCCTTTATAGATATCCTTAATCATCTTGACAGGTGTGGTGTAGATGTCCCACGCCTATTCTTTTATGATAAGATCAGAGGTCTTCTTTTTATTGAGGATTTGGGCAGCCTTACATTTGAGGAGATGGTTAAGGGCGATGATATAGATGTGCAGAGGAGATATTATAAAAAGGCCATTGATATCATTCTAACCATCCAGATAGAGGGAAGCAAGAGAGAGATGGGGGATTGCATAGCCTTTCGGCTTGATTTTGATGTGAAGAAGTTTATGTGGGAACTCGATTTTATGCTCGGGCACATGGTTGAAGGATTATTAAAGAAAAGCATTCCGGAAAAGGATAGAAAAGAGATAAGAGATTATTTTCTGAAGATATGTATGGCCCTGTCAGACCAGGAGAGATATTTTACCCATAGGGATTATCACAGCAGGAATATCATGGTAGTCAATGATAAACTGAAGATCCTCGATTTTCAAGATGCAAGGATGGGACCGTGTCAGTATGATCTGGCATCACTCCTCAGAGATTCATATATTGTATTGGATGATGAGCTTTTTGAGGATCTTCTCGAATATTATATACATCAAAAGGAAGAACTTGAGGATACCTGTATAGATCGAACAGAATTCAGAAGGACCTTTGATTATATGAGCATACAGCGAAACCTTAAGGCCATGGGTACATTTGCATATCAGAAGGTAGTCAGGAACAATGGGAGATATCTGGAGAGCATGCCCCCTACCATTAATTATGTCAGATCAAACCTCATTAAATATCCTGAATTTGCAGGGCTTAGGGGGTTACTATGTAAATATATTGAGGAGATTTAGTGGCAGGGTCTAAAAGAACTATAATCTTAATACTAATATTTGTGATTTTATTTCCTGTACCAGATCTGTATGGAAAGGGGAAGAATGAGGAGCTTGAGGTATACCTAAAGAACCTTCCGGCAGAGAAGCGGGATGAAATAAGCCGGGTTGCAGAGGACTATACAATACATGCGGGGTTGGAGGAGGAGACATTTTACACCGACCATGTTACTTTAGAGTATCTCATAAAGAGGCCCCCCCTTACTGCTGCGATCCTTCGTGAACTGGGGATAAGGGACTATGAGATTACTATGGATAAAGGGGGGACATTCCACCTGGATGACAGGAGGGGGGTTACTGCGGAATTCGAACAGATATATACTGCTCCGTGGAAGAGGGTATATTATGGAAAGGGAAGGTATAAAATAAGATTACTTCCAGGCTTAGTAATAAATATGGCCGGAAAGGGGATAGTTATCCTTGAATATACTAAGGATGATGAGGGAGAGGATTCTCCATTATATATCAATTTAAGCTTCTATGGGAAGACAGAGAGCAAGGTATTAGACTCAATAGTCAGGATCTTTGTTACTATCGCAAATCTCCTGATGGATCAAAAGATGTCTTCATATATTTCGGATATAAGGTATATAAGTGAGTGGATACATGAAGACCCTGAAGAGGTGTATAAGAAAATAGAAGAGAGTGAGCATATCTCCAAAGAGGAGTTGATAGAATACAGGAGGATATTCCTCTCAAAACATAAAACACCTGCTATCAAATAATGGTAACAATTCACCGTAAAAATTTATTGACAACCTCTCTATCCTTTGGTATCTTATTATCTTATAAATTAATATCATGGGGGGCCGCTAGCTCAGTTGGTAGAGCAACGCCCTTTTAAGGCGTGGGTCGAAGGTTCGAATCCTTCGCGGCTCACCAAAATTTATAAGATATGGATTTCCCCGTCCCCATCGTCTAGCCTGGTCCAGGACACTGCCCTTTCACGGCGGCAGCGGGGGTTCGAATCCCCCTGGGGACGCCAATTAAGATAAGAAACTGCTAAAAACACTCTTGACCGCTTCTCCTTTGCATGGTTAAATAAGGATATGAAACTTTATTTTTCCAATATTGATTTTACTGCAAAAACCTCAAAAACAGGGTAGCCGCAACCTTTAGGTTGCGTAACTGGTTGATTTATAGCAAGCTTTTTCGCAGGCTAAAGCCTGCGGCTACCAATTTCGGGGTTTTGCAGTGGGGTCAATATTATTTATTCTTTTACTTATACTTAAATGTCACTGAAGAGAAAAATTGTACTCAGCTTTTTTGTCAGCACGCTTATTATCGCTATCCTTGCAGCGTTTGAATATTTTAGTTTTATCGAAATAAGAAAAGAAATAAGGTATCTGGAGATCACAGATACTATAAGGAGCAAGTCTCTTCAACTGAGAAGGCACGAGAAAAACTTCTTTCTCTATGGTTATCCGACCGCACATGAAGAAGCAGAACTAACTCATCAATACCTCATTGAACTGGATGCAATTCTGGGTAATAACCTGAAAATTGATGAGACCGGCAAGTTATATAACCTGAGAGAACTTATAAATGAATATGGATACAGGTTTAATAAAATCGAGTTATCTCTAAAAGACCTGTCTAAACAGCTTGAGAATATCAATGCTTCACATGAGGTCAATGCTTCACATGAGAGATATTCAAACTTTTTCCCGTTAATCGAATTCACCTTTTCCGAGCGGCCGGCTCAGGCAGCAGAATTTCTCGAAAAGGTATTTTTATTGCCGGTTAATCATAGTTTGATAGAAGGGCTCAGAGCGCTAGATTCAGAAATCAATGCCCTTAGAAAGACAGGCGAAGATATTATTATTATCTCTAAAGAACTGGACAGGCTCGCAAGGGAAAATGCAGAAAATGTAATACATATCTCACAGATTGCAATCCTTATCTTTTTCCCGCTATTCTTTTTTAGCGGAATAGGAATGCTCTTCTTTATTAGCAGAAATATTGTCAGCCGCTTAAAATTGCTCATAAATATTGTAGAAAAAACAAGTAAGGGGGACTTTTCTCAGGTGGAGGGGCCGTCTCAAAAATGGGGTAATGATGAGGTTGGAGTACTCATCAAAAAATTCAACAACATGGCAGAGCAACTGGTTCAGAGAGAGAATGAACTCACCAGAAAGAATGCAGAACTGTTACAGGGCAAAAAATTGGCAGCTATTGGAACACTTGCTTCAGGGGTTGCCCATGAACTCAATAATCCGCTTAATAATATCTATATCTCAGCGCAGATACTATCAAAAGAAACAGGAGACAGTTTCCCTGTAATTATCAAAGAAACCGTACATGATATTCTCAGCCAGACGATAAGGGTTAAAGGAATTGTTGGGGACCTGCTGGAATTCGCAAGGGAAGGAGAGCCTCAGTTTAGAGAGGTAGAATTGAATAATCTGATAAACAGGGCATACGAACTTCTCAATAGATCTATAAATACCAAAAAAGTTCATTTTACATTTGATTCAAACCCTGAAGGGGTTTTATTATACGCTGACCCGGAGCAGATGGAACGGGTCTTTATTAATCTCTTCAGCAATGCGGTTGATGCCATGCCTGGAGAGGGGATCCTGACCGTGAAGATGAAATCACAGGAAGATTTTATTTTTGTAAAAATATCTGATACAGGCAGGGGGATGTCCCCGGAAACCGTTGAAAAAATATTCGATCCCTTCTTTACCACAAAGGATAAAGGGTCAGGGCTGGGACTTGCAATTGTGTTAAATATAATTAAAAAACATAATGGTGAGATAAGTGTCAGGAGTGAAGAGGGGCACGGAACTACCTTTATTATCACATTACCGGAGAGGAACATATAAAATCATGGCCTTAAAGATTCTTATAGCAGAGGATGAGGCGATAACCTTAAAACATCTTATCTATACATTGCAGCAGGAAGGATACTATGTTGAAGGAGCCGGTGACGGACAGGATGCCCTGAGGAAAATTGAAAGTGATTTTTTTGATATCCTTATAGCTGATATTAAGATGCCCGGGTTGAGTGGTATCGAACTTCTCGAGAGAATTAAAAAAGAGCAGTTGGAGACCGAGGTAATCATAATAACAGGCTTTGGCAGTATCGGGTCAGCAGTAGAGGCAATGAAAAAGGGGGCATATGATTATATTACAAAGCCCTTTGATATAGATGAGTTGATCCTCAGGGTAAAAAAGATTGAAGATAAGAAGATTCTGAAAGGAGAAAATACCGCCCTGAAGGCACTTTTTGGAGTTAATAAAAAGATTTCTATCATTGCAAAGAGCGAGAGCATGAAGAAGATCTTAAGTCTTATTGAAAATATAAATGACTCTGACTGCAATGTCCTCCTCACAGGTGAGAGCGGTGTGGGAAAAAATCTTATAGCAAGGATGATACACTTTACAAGTAAAAGACAGGACGGGCCATTTCTTGCTATAAACTGCGCAACGCTGACAGAAGAGATTCTTGCCAGTGAATTGTTCGGGCACAAGAGGGGTGCGTTCACAGGGGCAGTTGCGACAAAAAAGGGACTCGCAGAGGTCGCTGACACAGGCACCCTCTTTCTTGATGAAATTGCTGAAATGTCACCTTCCCTTCAGGCAAAGTTACTCAAGGTTGTTGAAGAGGGCGAATTTTTTAGAGTAGGAGGGACAAGATCCATAAAGGTAGATGTAAGGTTTATTGCTGCAATAAATCAGAATGTGAAAAGCCTTATAGCTGATGGCAGATTCAGAGAAGATCTATATTACAGATTAAATGTAATGGAGATAGATACCCCGCCCCTCAGGAAACGGAGAAAAGACATAGAGCCCCTGAGTAGATATTTTTTACAAAAATACCTTCCGGGATATAACAAAAAGATAAAGGATTTCACAAAAGAGGCAATGGACATTCTGAAAAATTACAGTTTTCCTGGAAATGTCAGGGAGCTTGAAAACATCATTGAAAGGGCAATAATTCTTGAGAAAAAACCCTTTATCACTTCAAAAAGCCTACCGCAAACCATCAAGATGTTTCATATTGAAACGATTGACCCAAGCAATATTAAAACCATTGACGAGTTCAATATGGAATATGCAAAACAAGTTGTTGAGATGCTTGGAGACAACAAGACAAAGGCGGCAGAGCTTTTAGGCATCTCAAGGACCAGCCTTTGGAGAATCCTTAAAGAGGGCAACCGTTCATAGCTGTTCAAATTTGAAACAGAAAAACCATCCAAATTTTTAGATAATCATTTAAAAACAACGAGTTAACGTCTGGCACGCTCCTTGCTACTACTATAAGTAGAGTAGGCGATAATGTTTCCTCCCTTCCCTGAAGGGCAGCAAACAAAAACAAAAAGGAGGGTAAAAGATGGAAAAAAGAAACCTTTTATTTGTCCTCTATCCCGAGGAAAAACTTGATGGTTTGCTTTCTTATGCCATTGATTTAGCAAAAGCACGGGATGAGGATTTATGCATCCTTATGGTTAATAAAACCGACTCCCCTGCAGAGGGCAATGGCCATGAAATGGCAAGGGAAATAAACACAGGGGATGAAAAAGCAGGGGAATACAAGAAGTCTGTACGTGCCATAGTTGATGAATGTAAAAAATCCGGTGTTCAAGTGAATATTTTTACAGTAGGAGCAGATTCGGTTTCAGCCATTGAAAATTTTCTCAAACAGAAAGGTGGTATAGGCATGGTTTTGTTAGGCCCGCGGCTAAGAATGAGCGAGAATATTACCGCAGAGGAGATGAGCAACCTTGCAAAAAGGTCATCAGTGCATATTTTCGGAATGGCCAGACGACCTCTGTATGCTATAACTCATGGGAAAGAGGGTTATTGTTTCCCCTCCACCTTTTCCGTTTAATTTATAAAAAAAATTTGCTTCTCTATCAGCAGCTTAATAAAAAATTCAAAAAAGAAAAAGGAGGTAATTATGGCAGGAGATCGTAGAGGTCAGATGAAAAAGCCTTATTTAAATGCTGTTATCCTTGGGATAATATCAATATTTTCTTATATGGTCCTGTTTTCAAAACAGGAAATTGTCACAAGCATCACCACAAAAGGGGGAGGTTATGCGGCCCTGCCTATTCTGGCCGCGTTTTACTTTTCTTTTATCCATGGCGCATTTGCCAGTAATATACTTAGCTTGCTTGGGATTGAAGCAGCAAAAAAGAAAAAATAGGCTTATACAAAAAGTGATTTAATAAATAACTTAAAAAGGGAGATACTATTAAGATGAAAAAGGGGTTTTCTGTTTTAGTTATACTGATTTTATCCATGTTTTTCGTGTCCGCAGTCTTTGCAGGCGGTGCGCCTAGAGGCAATTTCAAGAAAGGAACTATTAATGCAGTAAATGCCGGGGGTGATACTATTGTCTTCATCCCTGCTGGCTCCAAAGAGCAAATGACCATTAAAATAGACACCTCTGTTGTCCACGATGAAATCGTACTGAACAAAGAGGTGATGATTACACTTGAAGATAAAGAGGGAGCAGAGGTAGTTACAAACATAACCACCATGTTCATAGGTCTTGACCTGAAGAAATTTCTTTTTATCCTGTTCGTTGGGTTTGTCGGCGGGCTTGTCAGCGGATTTATTGGCTCAGGAGGGGCCTTTGTACTTACTCCTGGTATGATGAGCCTCGGTGTTCCGGCAGCCGTAGCAGTTGCCAGCAACATGTGCCACAAGTTCCCGAAGGCCATGGTCGGAGCTTACAAGAGGTTCAAGTATGGCCAGGTAGACCTTAAACTCGGTCTTATCATGGCCGTATCCGCTACCGTAGGCGTTCAACAGGGAATAAAGGTACAGGAGTATATCTTTAATAAATGGGGTGATGCCGGCTCAAACCTTTATGTGAGCCTTGCCTTTGTCTTCATACTCGTCACTGTCGGAGGTTATGTCTTTTATGACGCATGGAAGACCTCGAAGACAGGAGGGGAGGAAAAGACATCAAAGCTGGCCCTTATGCTCCAGAAAATCGAGCTGCCACCGATGATACACTTTAAGACAGCGAATCTGAGAATCTCACTCTGGTTTACCATTCCGGTTGGATTTGCTACCGGATTAATGGCCGCAACCATTGCGGTAGGGGGCTTTATTGGTGTTCCGGGCATGATGTATGTAATAGGGGCGGCCAGCCTTGTGGCCAGCGCAACAGAACTTGTTATAGCCTTTGTAATGGGGTTCGCGGGCTCAATAAAATGGGCGTTAAGCGGGCTGATCGACATAAGATTAACACTTTTAATCCTCGCGGCTTCTCTCTTCGGCGTACAGATTGGTGCCCTTGGAACAACCTATGTGAAAGATTATATGATAAAGGTGGTCATGGGCAGTATCATGCTGATAGTTGCAGTCAGCAGGGGATTGGCAATACCCAAGTACCTGACTGATCTCGGCCTAATCACATTAGAGCAGGGGACTGTTGACATCATGACAAAGGCAAGCTTTATAATAATGGCCATAGCTCTTTTAATAGGGGCTGTTATAATTTTAAGCTCCATGATAAAAGGTATGAAGAAGGAAAAGGGAATGAAAATGGTGACAAGTCATGGGAAGATATAATAAAATACTGATTGCGGTTGACGGTTCTCAGGCTAGTAAGAATGCCCTTAGACAGGCATTTAAATTAGCCCGTAATGAGAAAAAATGGATAACAGTTGTTGCAATTAACCCACCATATCAAGGGGATCTTGACTTTATTGGTGTAAGTAATATCAATGATTTATTGAAAGGGTCCGGAGAAAAAATACTCTCTGAGGCAATGGAAATAGCAATAGCAGAAGGTGTAACAATAAAGACGCGATTGGAAGAGGGTGAAGTATTTGAAAAGATTATTGATGTGGCAGAAGAGGAGAGGTGTAACCTGATTGTAATGGGAAGGCGTGGTATGACCCGCCTTGAAAGGGCTCTTATGGGGAGTGTTACAGCCAAGGTTATAGGTCATTTCAAAGGCAGAATATTGATAATCCCGAGAGATGCCTCCCTTGGATGGAAGAATATTCTTGTAGCTACAGATGGCTCAAAATACAGTGATGCCGCGGTTGATGAGGCAATAGACTATGCAAAATCATACGAAGGGACATTAAAAATCGTGAGTGTAGTTGATGTAACAGAGGAGTTTCAGGCACAAGCGCCGGAGCTTGTTGAGGAATTGATTAATAAGGCAAAAAAGAACCTTGAGGATATAAAAGATGAGGCATGGCAAGCAGGCGTTAATACTGAAACATTCGTTCGGGAAGGTGAGCCATATAAGGTTATAGCCGATCTTGCTGCGGAATTAAACGCAGATATTATTGTAATGGGAAGTCACGGCAGGACCGGACTAAAAAGGCTTCTTATGGGGAGTGTTACGGAGAAGGTTATTGGCTATGCATCCTGTCCCGTGTTAGTGGTTAGGTAAATTTTTTCCTTCTTTTTTCCCCGCTTTTAATAAAAACAAACGTAGAGGGGGTTTACCGGTATTGCCTGGTATTTTTTCTGCCTTTTTTGATAACCTTTTAATCATAAGTATAGTCCTCTTTTCTTTTTTTACCTTGTTTGCTATTCCTTAAGGATTATATCATTTTAATGTTGATTGTTCTGCTGAAAAAAGGTAGGCATTAAATGTCATTGAAAAAGAAAATAGTCCTCAGCTTTTTTATCAGTTCATTCATTATTGCTATTCTTATTGGTTTCGAATATGTCAATTTTATTAAAATCAAAAAAGAAATAAAGTATCTTGATATGTCAGATACAATAAGAAGCAAGTCTCTGGAACTGAGAAGACACGAAAAAAACTTCTTATTGCGTACAGACACTGATGAAATCAAATACGTTTACCGTTATTTAAAAGAATTAAAGGAGATTCTCAGTCAGGACAGATATTTTGATGATAATAGAAAATTATTAGTCCTGCGGAATAAAGTAGAGGAATATGAAGATCAATTTAATTACATAGAAGCCATTTTCTGGAAAATTCAAAAGGAATTAATACTATTTAAACAATCACATCTGAGCTATTCCATATTTTTCCCTCTTATTGAGACTACTTTTTTAGAACGCCCTTTTATAAATTCAAAACTTTTAGAAGATGTGTTTTTGCTGAGTTCTGATAATCCAGTAATAAAGGATCTTAGGGAGTTAAATTCAAAAATCAGCGCTCTCAGAAAAATTGGTGAAGATATAATAATTATTTCAAAAGAGCTTGACAAGGTTGCCAGAGAAAAGGTTTATAGTTTTATTAATCTGTCTGAGTTTGCTATATTGTTTTTTTTCATCCTGTTTGTTCTTGTTGGGCTTGCTACATTTCTGTTTGTAACAAGCAGTGTTGTAAAACGCTTACAGCTACTGATAGATGTTGTTGAAAAGAGAGGAAAAGGTTTTTCTGCCAAGATGGCTGTGCTGCCGCAAAGATGGACAGGCAATGATGAGGTGGGGATATTGATTCAAAAATTTAATACTATGGAACAGCAATTGGCTCAAAGGGAAAAGGAGTTACTGCAGAGTAAAAAACTGGCAGCTATTGGAACCCTGGCTTCAGGTGTCGCCCATGAACTTAATAATCCCCTTAATAATATTTATACAACTGCACAGAGACTCATAAAAAAGATGGGTAATGAATGCCCTGCAATTATAAAGAATGGGCTTGGTGATATTTTTGGCCAGACAATGAGGGTTAAGAGTATTGTTAGCGACCTCCTCGAATTTGCCAGGGGAAGAGACCCCCAGCTTAAAGAGATCGGATTAAATAACCTTTTGACAAGTGTTTATAAACGTATTGGTAGCTCTATAAATACTGAAAAGATAAAATTCGTTCTAAACTGCGATCCAAATAATGAAAGAATCAAGGCTGACCAGCAGCAGATCGAAGAAGTTTTTATCAATCTTTTCACTAATGCCATTGAGGCCATGTCAGGGGAAGGTATTCTTAGTGTAAATGTGGAATCTGAGGATGACCTTGTAAAAATACGGGTTTCTGATACAAGTAAAGGCATTGCAAAAGATACAATCGAAAAAATATTTGAACCATTCTTTACCACAAAGAACAAGGGCACAGGGCTAGGGCTTGCTATTGTATTCAATATCATTCAAAAGCATTATGGTGATATACAGGTAGAGAGTAAAGAAGGCAAGGGGAGCGTTTTTATCATAACACTCCCTAAGAGGAAGAAATAATATGTCTTTTAAGATTCTTGTAGCAGAGGATGAAGAAATAACTTTGCGTAACATCCTTGATACATTACTGGAAAATGACTTTGAAGCCTTTGGCACTACAGATGGTGCTGAGGCCTTAAGGAAGATGGAAAATGAAAATTTTGATGTTCTTATAACAGATATAAAAATGCCCGGCATCGATGGTATTGAACTGCTCGAAAAGGTAAAGAATAAATATCTTGAAACAGAGGTTATAATCATCACCGGTTTCGGCAGTATCGGTTCAGCTGTGGAAGCCATGAAAAAAGGTGCTTTTGACTATATTACAAAGCCTTTTGACCTGGATGAACTGACACTGAGGGTACAGAAGATACATAAACATAAAATCCTGAAAAAAGATAATGTTGCCTTAAGGACATTTCTTGGGATGAACAAGAATATTTCTATTATTGCTGAAAACGAAAGTATGAAGCATATATTGAATACTGTTGAGGGTATTAATGATTCTGATTTTAACATGCTTCTTACCGGAGAGACTGGCGTGGGTAAAAGTCTTATTGCAAAGGTAATCCATTTTACCGGCAGGAGGCGGGATAGACCGTTTCTCGCAATAAACTGTGCAACCTTGACAGAGGAGCTCCTTATCAGTGAGTTATTCGGACATGAAAAAGGTGCATTCACAGGTGCAATTGTGAAAAAACAGGGACTTGTAGAAATAACAGACACAGGTACATTGTTTCTTGATGAGATATCTGAATTGTCTCCAAACCTCCAGGCAAAACTCCTCAAAGTAGTTGAAGAAGGGGAATTTTATCGGGTAGGTGGAACAAAACCTATTAAGGTGGATGTGAGATTTATCGCTGCTACCAATCAGAATGTAAGTAATCTAATATCAGATGGAAGATTCAGGGAAGACCTCTACTATCGCTTGAATGTCATGGAAATTTTTATTCCTCCTTTGCGGGACCGCGGGGAAGATATAATACCTTTGAGTACATATTTTCTGCAGAAACATCTTCCAAAGTCTAATAAAAAGATAACAGGATTTGCAAAAGAGGCGATGGATATTTTATTGAAGTACAGTTTTCCCGGCAATGTAAGGGAACTTGAAAATATCATAGAAAGGGCAATAATCCTTGAGAAGGGTCATGTTATTACCCCTGCAAGCCTCCCAAGCGGTATCAGGAGATTAAAGATTGAAACATTTAACGCAGGGATAATGTCGGTTGATGAAGTTATCAAAGAATACGCGGAAAAAGTAATCAATATGGTTGGGGGCAATAAAACAAAGGCAGCAAAACTCCTTGGTATGTCAAGAACCAGTCTCTGGAAGATACTAAAAGAAAATTAGTGTTAACATCGTTCATATTTTAAACGTCTCGCCTGTCAATCAATTAATATTTCAAAAAATCCTTATAATACAAATAGTTGCCTTTGAAGGTCATATAGACAATTATATAGACACCCGTTTTTGTTCGTTCATATTTTAAACGCTTGCTTTTGCCTCATCAGATTAATCCTTTCAATTTCAATAAGTTACATCTGGCACGCCTTATGCAATCATATTATCACTGTAAAAGCAAAAAGGTGTAGAGGCAACAAATGAAAAGACAATTTTTATTTGTAACAAATCAAAATGAAGATTTTGATGAAGGACTTACCTATACTACGGAGCTTGCGAAGTTGCTGGATAAAGATGTTACGCTCTTAATAGCTGATAACAAAAAGAAATTTACAGACAGTTTTTACGATCTCATGACAACGGTTACCCTTGCAGAAGCTAATGAGCATAAGATTGCACGAAAAATAGTTAAAAGGGATTACGATTCTGGTTTTACTGAAAAAATTCAATGCGTTATAGAAAAATGCAGTGAAATTGGCGTAAATCTGAGCATCCATAATTCAGAATTGGATATAGTCACAGCTATAAAAACATTCCTGAAAGAAAAGAATGGCATTGATATGGTCTTGCTGGGTCCGGGTATCACTAACAACGGAACTATTACAGCACAGGATCTTAAAAGGCTTGTAAGGACAACATCAAGACCAATTATAATAATGACAAAGTAGACATGCGGTGCATGATTTTGGAAATTTCGGAATTTTTAGAATCCTTTATTTAAAGGATTCTATTCAAAAAGGAGGATGTTTTAGATGTATATATATTTACCTGTAGCATTAACAAGTATTAAGGTATTGCTCCCCATAGGACTTGGATTATTGGTGGGCCTGCTATCGGGCCTTTTTGGGGTTGGGGGAGGATTTTTGCTGACTCCGCTCTTAATAATGTTTGGAATACCGCCAACGGTTGCTGCTGCTACTGATTCCAATCAAATAGTTGCCGCCTCAACATCCGGAACATACGCTCACTGGAAGTTAGGCAATGTGGATTTTAAAATGGGTTTGTATCTTCTTATAGGAGGCTTTGCCGGAGGACTTATGGGGGTTCAGGCCATTAAAGTTTTAAGGGCAACCGGTAATGCAGACTTTGTCATAAAGATGACCTATGTCTTGATGCTTGGAATAGTAGGTACATATATGTTCATAGAAAGTATTTCGAGTATGAAGGGAAAGAAATCAGAAGAGGCTAAAGCAGGAAAAGAGTCAAAGACCGGAAATTTTCTCAAATCATTACCTTTTCAGACCCGTTTTGAAAAATCAGGGGTAACACATTCTGCACTGTTACCAATCATTTTCGGAGGTTTTG
Organism: Nitrospirota bacterium; assembly: GCA_003229375.1. Classification (GTDB taxonomy): domain Bacteria; phylum Nitrospinota; class Nitrospinia; order SZUA-224; family SZUA-224; genus SZUA-224. The sequence goes on along the minus strand of QIDP01000098.1, from coordinate 14,790 downwards.
TGGGAGTGCTGGCAGCTATAATGGGTGTAGGAGGCGGTTTCTTAATGGTTCCGGTGATGATTTATATCTTGAGGATGCCGATGCATGTTGTTGTGGGTACCAGCCTCTTCCAGATACTCTTTACCTGCATAGAGGTCACATTTCTTCAGGCATATACTAATCATACAGTAGATTTTGTGTTGGCAGTCCTGTTACTTGCAGGGTCAACAATAGGTGCCCAGATTGGAACGGTTTTTGGAAGGAAGTTAAAAGGTGAACAACTCAAAGTTTTCCTTGCGGTCATAGTAATTGCGGTAACGATAAAAATGATTTTTGATCTCACATTGAGCCCATCAATTCTTCTAAGTCAATCAGGAGGTCATTAATGAGCACACTCAAAATACAGAAATTGAAAAACAAAATCATGGAATATCCCGGTATTAGATTTTTAATGTTTTGTTTAGTATTTTTGGATATATTCCTATTTTCTGAAATGGCATTTTCGGATTTAACGATAAAAGTAAATCACGACCGCATAAAGATAAATTTCGTTTATCATGGTAGTTCGGTAAGTGTTAGTGGCGTAGCAGATTCAGGCACTGACCTTGTTATTAAAATAGCCTCTCCTGAAAGCCATCAGACATTACGAAAAAAAGGGAAAGCGGCGGGTTTCTTATGGATGAATATAGGGGAATTAAAATTAGAGCATGCATCTAATCTATATTTTCTTCACAGTACAAGAAAATTAGATGATATCTTAAATTCGGACGAAATGGATAAATTTTTAATTGGTTATCCCTCAATGGAAAGGCATGTAGAAATAACACCTGTTGATAATGAAAATGATGAGTCAAAATGGTTTAACGAATTTGTGAAATATAAAGAATCTTCAAAGTTATACGATATTTCTTCAGGGAAAATATCAGTAACAGATAAAGATGGTAAACAGAACTTCTATATACAGGTAGATTGGCCTTATCAGGCGCCCCCTGGCGATTATCTCGTTACAGTGTATGTTGTAAAAGATAAAAGGGTCATTGACAAAGCAGAAAAAAATGTGCTGGCAGAAGAGGTAGGCATCGTTAAAGCACTGTCTGATATGGCAAACAACAAAGGGGCATTATATGGAATGATATCTGTAATTGCAGCGTTGGGCACAGGTTTTGGTGTAGGAATGATATTCGGAAAAGGAACAGGAGCACATTAAATCATGTATAAAACAATATTGGCAGGGATCGATGACTCGGAATTCAGCAGGGCATCTGTAATCGAGGTCGCAAACTGGATAAAAAGACATGGAGGAAAGTTAATCCTTGTTCACGGTGTCTTTGTTGACGAAGAAGAATTCGGATATGTTCCTAAACAATATGAAAAGAGGCTTGAATTAGGCCGGAAAATCTGCTCTAAGACAGAAGATATGGTTTTGTCTGAGTTTGGCATTGAGGTTAAAGCTATGGTCCGTGAGGGTGAACCACCTGAAGTCATAACAAATATCGCCCACGAGCAGAATGCAGACATGATTGCTATGGGGACCCACGGAAGAAGGGGATTAAAGCGAATTTTTATGGGAAGCGTTACTTCCAGCGTAATCGTGAATTCCCCATGCGACGTTCTAGTCGTAAAAAAGCCATGTATTAAATGTACCGGGATTTACCCGTCAATCCTGCTCACATTTGACGGCTCTGAATTCAGCAAGAATGCCTTGAACAGGGCATGTCAATTATCAAAGACCGATGGCAATGAAATAACGGTACTTTATGTAATCCCGCGTTATGAAGAGATGATAGATTTTTTTAAGACTGAATCCATAAAGAAAAGTCTTTTGAAAGAAGCACAAAAAATTATGGATACTGCAAAAGAAATTGCATCGGGACACGGGGTATCAATAAAAACAAAAATAGACGAAGGACATGTCAGTGATGAGATCGTAGAGACTTCAATAAAGCTAAAGAGTGATTTGATAATTATGAGTACACATGGGTGGAGAGGCTTTAACAAGGCAATTATGGGAAGTACTACCGAAAGGGTGCTTATAGATGCTCCATGGCCAATATTAGTAGTGAGGTGATAAAAATATGAAGGGTTACAGGAAGATTCTTATAGCGGTGAATGGCTCTACAGATACACTTTTGCAGGGACTAAAACTTGCCCGTGATGAAAAATGCTGGGTTACGGTTGTCAAGGTAATGCCCCCCTATGATGGTGACCTGAATCTGGTTGGCATCAGAAACATTAAGGATGTATTAAATGGAGAAGAAGAAAAGGCTGTATCTAAAATAGAAGATGTGGCAGCCTCTGAAAGAACCATGGTAAAGGTAAGGATTGCAGAAGGAACGATTCACAAGAAGATTACGGAAGTTGCAGAAGAGGAAAGATGCGACCTTATCATAATGGGAGTCAATAAGAAAAATGGAATTAAAAGGTTTTTTGATGGAAATGTTGCAAGAAAGGTTATCAGCTATGCTCCCTGCCCCGTGCTTGTGGTGAACACATAAAACTCGCTATTAGCATGTCACTGCCCTTAATGACAAAATCTTTCCCGGGTTATCATGACCATACTTTCCGGGATTATTTCTTGAACAGCGATTATCCTGACATGAAATTTATTTCTCAATCGCAATTCAATACATACTCCATGCTCACCTATAATTGCTGTGTCTGAATCCTGAATCTTGACAATTCAGTAAGGGTTAGATAAGGTAAGAGTAGAAATCAGGTAATAGTTACATAAGTTATAAGTTGATTCGTTCTTTGCGCAGTCCTAACAGACTACAGTCTAAACAACCTGAGTAGTTACGATTTTATGAAAGACGGCGGGAAAATCATGGATTCAGAAAAAAACTCTCCTTTTAACAGATTGATAGATATCATGGACAGACTTCGCGGGAATGAAGGATGTCCCTGGGATTTGGAGCAAACCAGAGAATCCCTGAAACCATTCCTTGTCGAGGAGACCTATGAGGTATTAGAGGCCCTTGATGAAGATAACCCTGAAAAGATAAAGGAAGAGTTGGGAGATCTTCTATACCAAATCATCTTTCATGCCCGAATCGCCTCTGAGAAGGGAGAGTTTAATATATATGATGTCATAACTAAGATACATGATAAGATGATCAGGAGACATCCTCATGTCTTCAAAGAAGAGAAAGCAGAGAACTCTGAAAAGGTGCTGAAGAGATGGGAGGAGATAAAAAGGAACGAAGAGGGCAATATTGGAAGAATGTCGGTTCTGGATGGCGTTCCCAAAGAACTTCCCTCCCTCTTAAGGGCTCACAGGCTTCAAGAGAAGGCCTCAAGGGTGGGCTTTGATTGGGAGCATATTGATCAGGTATTTGAGAAGGTAGAAGAGGAGATGGAGGAATTTAAGAATGCCTTCTCTCAAAAAAATACCACGGAGATGGAGAATGAACTCGGTGATCTGCTTTTTGCCCTGGTGAATATTGCCAGATTTATCGAGGTGAACCCGGAAGATGCGCTGCGAAAGACCCTGAGGAGATTTATCAAGCGGTTTAGGTATATAGAGGAGGAGATCGCAAAGAAGGGGAGGGATATAAAAGACGTCTCCTTTGAAGAGATGGATTCTATCTGGGAAAAAGCAAAGGAGGTGGAAGGTGAACGGTGAAAATAGTAGCGCTATTTTGAGGATAGGATTGAGCAAAACCACAGGATTAAATATCAAAATATACATTTTAAAAGTAAATTGATATGCAAACATATTTGTAACTACTCAGGTGGATAGTCTATAGGTATTTAGCTGAATAGTGAGAAAAAAATATGCGAGATCATACAAAGCTCAGGGCGTTTGTACTGGCCGATGAAGTTGCGATTCTTACCTATCGCAAAACAAAGAATTTCCCTAAAGACGAAATGTATGGATTGATTCGTTCTTTGCGCAGTCCTAACAGACTACAGTCTAAACAACCTGAGTAGTTACTGATATTTTATATTTGCTATCCACCCTCCTCCTATCAGGAGATCGCCCTGATAAAAAACCGCTGCCTGTCCCGGAGTGATAGCTCTCTGAGCCTTCTTGAATTCGACCTTAACCTTGTCTTTCCCTATTGGAATTATGGTTGCCTCTGCAGGTGAGTGTCTATATCTAATCTGAACAGCAGCATCAAAACCATCTTTTTCTGAAGGGATCAGGCACCAGTTGACATCTTCAACATAGAACTCTCTCTTTTCCAGATTATTCTCTTCACCCACAACTATTCTGTTATTGATGGTATCGAGTCGAATAACATAGAGAGGCTTATCAGAACTTATGCCTATACCTTTTCTCTGACCGATTGTATAAAATGGAATTCCTCTATGGTGGCCTATAACCTTACCGTCTGTGTTTACAATCTCTCCTTCTACTATCCTTTTCTTGTCCACCATCTTCTGAATAAAAGATGGATAGTTGTTATCAGGAATAAAGCAGATATCCTGGCTCTCGGTCTTCTCAGATGTCTTTAACCCAAACGTCCTTGCCAATTCTCTTACCTCTGATTTTAAATATTTTCCCAAAGGTAAGATTATCCTTTTTAACTGGTCCTGAGTTAGATTAAAGAGAAAATAGCTCTGATCCTTTCTTTTATCCATTCCTCTTTTGATCGTGTATCTCATGCTCTTATTATCTTTAACCACTTCTGCATAATGTCCGGTAGCTACAAATGATGCATTCAGCTCTGAAGAGCGTTTCATCAGTATGTCAAACTTCAGTTTCTGGTTGCAGAGGACACAAGGATTTGGTGTGCGTCCTATCATATATTCGGAGATAAAATAGTCTATTACCTCCTTTTTAAATTCATTTTTAAGGTTCAATACATAGAATGGCATCTTCAATCTTTCAGCAACACCTCTGGCATCGGCAATATCTCTCATGGAACAGCAAGAGCCAGGGCTATCACCAGTCTTTTCTGAATAATTCCATATATGCATGGCTATACCGATAACATCGTACCCTCTCTCCTTGAGGATTGCAGCGGTGGCAGAGCTATCTACCCCTCCACTCATTGCTATAACAATTCTATCATTCATAATGATACCTGCGAAAATATTTTGGTTCTTTCGTGAACAAGTTGAGTGACTCAAAAGTGAATTTTTGATTTCTGGTTAGTTGAACTTATAACACAGTGTAATTTGTTATATGGAAATCTATAGGGGATTGAAAAGAATATATTGCATATGGGCGACCGGCTAATTTAACCTTGATAGAGAAAAAAAATTATTTTTTCTTTGCGGCCTTGCTTTTTGCCGTCTTCTTCTTAGCCGTAGTTGCTGTCTTCTTCTTAGCCGTAGTTGCTGTCTTCTTCTTAGCTGTAGCTGCCGTCTTCTTCTTAGCTGTAGCTGCCGTCTTCTTCTTAGCCGTGGTTGCTGTCTTCTTCGTAGCTGTAGCTGCCGTCTTCTTCTTAGCCGTGGTTGCCGTCTTCTTCTTAGCTGTAGTTGCCGTCTTCCTGGTAGTGGTCTTTGTCTTTTTATTTGTAGCCATCAAGTCCTCCTTTCTCAAGATCAAATATTCCAGCTACCCATATGCAATATTAATTTACAAATTTTTTTTTTTTCTGTCAAGAAAATAGTAATTAAAAAATACAATATCTATCTTTTCGAACCTATAAAGTTATGCAGGTCAGGGATTATATGCCATGCACCATTAACCTTTATCCATCTCTGTATCTCTTTTCTATCCCTCAAGACAATATCAGGAAGCACAAACATCTTATATATAACAGTAACCTCTGCCTTGGTTTGATCCATACCTTTTTTTCTGTCTCCTGTGAATCTAATATCAAGAATATTGAAACTATCCATTCCTACAGTGTTTCTAATCTTATAGACATCATCTATAAATTTCTTTTTCTTATCTTTTATGACAAATATAACTGCATCAGCAAATCTCTTCTCCTGAAACATATTGTTATATGCCTCGACCCTTGCGAAAAGATTATCTTTTGATTCTGTTATCTTCTGCCTTGAAGCACATCCTCCGATCAGGAGCATAACTATAATCACAATAGGATATTTTATATTCTTAATCTTTTCCATATTCATACCTTTCATGAAAAGTTCTCCTCTTTTGGCTTTATTTTAATAAATATCTCTTAACTCTCTTTAACTCTCTTCACGCTTATGACTCCCTTAATCCTCTCCACTGTCTTGATAACATTCTTAAGATGTTCTATGTCTCTTATCTCTATAGAGAAATTGAGATATGCCTTCTTGTCCTCGGTAGTCTGGATATTTGCATTGCTGATGTTAACATCGTACACTGCTATAGCACTGCTTATCTTCGCCAGCAAGCCAGGTTTATCAACTGTTACAATAGCTACCTGTACAAGATGGGGAACACTCTTCTCTTTGTCCCACTCAACATCTATCCTCCGGTCAGGGTCATATTCTATATCAGCAATACTGGAACAATTTCTTATATGGACAGATATCCCTCTTCCTCTTGTTATAAAGCCTATTATATCATCACCCGGAATCGGGTTACAGCATTTTCCAAAACGTATCAGGATATCATCTACCCCTTTAACCTTAATACCTCCTTTATCAGATGGTTTCCTGGTAACCTTCTCTACTATCTTGCGGAGTTTCGATTCCTCTCTCTTTTTTCTCTCTAATATCTTTTCTTCCGGAATCAGTCTTGCCATTACCTGCTGAACAGAAATTTTTCCATAACCGATACCTGCCATAAGATTATCAACCTTTGAGAAACCAAGAGCCGCTGCAGCCTTAAGGAGGGCCTTCGGTTTCATTACGGCAGAGGAAGATAAGTCATATCTCTGGATCTCTTTTTCGCATATCTCTTTCCCGAGAGCTATGCTTCTCTGCTTCTGTTCATTCTTAATCCAGGCCCTTATCTTTGTCTTTGCCCGTGAGGTCTTAACGATCTTAAGCCAATCTCTGCTGGGGGTACGGGCAGATGAGGTAAGGATCTCAATTATATCCCCATTTTTTAATTTATACTTCAGCGGAACTATCTTTCCATTAATCTTTGCTCCAACGCACCGGTTTCCAACATCTGTATGTATTTGGTAGGCAAAGTCGATAGGTGTGGCTCCCCGTGGAAACCCCTTTACATCCCCTTTAGGAGTAAAGACATATACTTCATCCGGAAAGAGGTCTATCTTGACCGTCTCCATAAATTCTTTGGGATCCTTCAAATCCTGCTGCCACTCCAGGAGGTGTCTAAGCCAGAGAAATTTTTTATCATCTCTTTCGTCTATCTTCTTCTCTTTATAACGCCAGTGGGCAGCTATACCCTCTTCGGCTGTATTGTGCATATCCTCTGTTCTTATCTGAAACTCAACCCGTTCTCCATCAGGTCCTATAACCGTGGTATGCAGGGACTGATACATATTTGCCTTTGGCATCGCGATATAGTCTTTGATCTTGCCATGGATAGGCTTCCATATAGAATGAATTATCCCAAGGACTGCATAGCAATTTCTGATTGTATCGGTGATGATCCTCAACCCTGCCAAATCATATACTTCATCAAAACTTATATTCTGACTCTGCATCTTCTGAAAGATGCTGTAAAAATATTTTGGTCTTCCGGTGATTCTTGTAGCAATATCCGCCTTCTTCAACTCATCGGAGACTATATTTGCTACACCTTTAATATATTTATCCCTCTCATCGAATTTACTCTCAACCCTTGATTCTATATATTTATAATCCTCAGGATAGAGATACTTAAAAGAAGAGTCCTCCAATTCTGACTTCAGCCATCCTATCCCCAGCCTGTTACTAATCGGGGCATAGATATCAAGGGTCTCCATGGCAATCCTCTTTTGTTTCTCCCTGGATGAGATATATTCAAGGGTACGCATATTATGGGCCCTATCTGCCAGCTTTACAAGTATCACACGAATATCTTCAGCCATAGCCAGTATCATCTTTCTGAAATTCTCTGCCTGTTGCTCCTCTCTGCTGGCAAATTCGATCTTACTTATCTTTGTAACACCATCCACAAGGGATAAAATCTCCTTCCCGAATATCCTCTCTATATCCTGCGGGGTAGTGTGGGTATCTTCCAGGGTGTCGTGGAGGAGACCAACCGCTGTAGTCACTGCATCCATCTTTAATCTGGTAAGGATATACGAAACCTCTATGGGGTGTGACAGGTAAGGTTCCCCGGATAGACGTACCTGTCCATGATGCACTTTAGCAGAGTAGACATATGCCTTTCGGATAATATCTGAATCCGCTTCAGGGTTATAAGAGGTAATAGCTTCTGTTATATCTTCTAATCTGCGCATTGTTATTACTAACTTATAAAAGAAAGGGGGTCTTGTCAAGGGATGTGATAAATAAGGTGAAAGGCGAAGGGTGAAAATCTATAAGTTGACAGGGATTTATTGATAGCCTATGCTTATATTAAGGAGGGAGATTAATGGATAATGGAGGACCTCTTAAAAGTGGTGCAAAGATCGCTGTTATAGGAGGGGGGCCTGCTGGAAGCTTCTTTGCTATACTCGCTCTTAAACTGGCCGGAGAGATGGGTAAAGATATCAATATCCTGATATTTGATAATAAGCACTTCAGCGATCACGGCCCCAGAGGATGCAATATGTGTGCAGGTGTAATCCAGGATAGTTTGATAACAAAATTAAAAGGGATAGGAATAACCTTGCCATCTGATATTAAGAGAGAAGATATTGAGGGATATTCCTTTCATTTAAGAGGTCTTTCAGCCTGCATAAAAAAAGATCCCTCTACATCAATATATTCTGTCTTCCGGGGCGGTGGTCCATATGGGTGGTCAGTAATCCCGAGAAAAAAGGTGAGTTTTGATCAGTACCTGTTGGATCATGCTATAAAGGAAGGGGTTAAGTTCAGGCATGAAAGGGTCAGCGCTATAGAATTCCCCAAAAGGGGTGAGAGTAAGGTATCAGTTATCTGCAAAAGTAAAAACAACAGTAAAGTCTATAAAGCAGATTTTGTAGTTGGGGCATTCGGTGTAAATACAGTGCTTATTAAAAAACTACCCTTTGGTTATCGCCCCCCAAAGAGGTGGAATGCCTGTCAGGCAGAGATAGCGATGGACAGGGAGCACATGAAAGAAAGATGCGGCAATATGATCCATATCTTCTTCACAAGGTCACCTAAAATCAAATATCTTGCTATTACCCCCAAGGGGGATAATGCTACTATCACTGCAATAGGAAAGAATGTAGGCATAAATGATCTGCAAAATGAAATAATCAATTCTGAGATCAATGAATATCTCCCGCGTGATTGGGAATTTATATGTCACTGCCATCCCAGACTCCCTACCACCCCGGCCCGTCAACCTTACTCGGATCGATGTGTGATTATCGGCGATGCCAGTTATTCGAGACATATGAAAAATGGCATAGAGTCGGCTTTCTATACAGCACAATTTGCCGCAGAGACCATACTGAAAAATGGTATATCAAAGGAAATACTCAAGAAAAATTACGATAAGAGGTGCAGAAAAATGTTCTATTATGATAACCTGGCAGGGAAGATATTATTTCTTCTGCATGAGATTATTTCATCAAATAATATCTCCTCTACTGTATATCTCGACAGGGTTATTAAGGAGCAATCTCACATGGACCCAAAGCATCAAAAGGTATCAAAATTGTTATGGCACCTTTACACGGGTGATATGCCATATCGTTATATCCTGAAGAGATTCTTCAATCCTGTTCTCCATGTCCAATTCGCCTATGAGACGATAAAAAAGATATTCAAATGGGCCTGCGCAGGCCCCTAGTGTAGCGTTTCACTAAAACGTCTACAAATGATTTACCAAATTTATTGTTTTTAAAGGACATAGTTCTTTGTGCCCTTTGTGTCTTTGTGGTAAATATACGGCTATATTTTAATGAAACGTTATACTAGTATCTCACTTCAAATTTCTGAAATTCTCCGGAATACCCCTCCCATCTTACATCCACTTTACTTACAGATGCACAGGGAGGCCCTTTATGACACCAATCTGTCAATCTCTTGAGCCTCTCCCTCTCTCCCTCTGCAATCAGCTCGACTGTGCCGTCAGGTCTGTTTCTGACCCACCCTGTAACCCCGAGCATCTGTGCCTTACTCCTCGTATTTGCCCTGAAGAATACCCCCTGAACAATCCCGCTGACAATAATATGAGCACGTATTTTATCCATAAAGATTCCATCCGACAATTTAGCTATAGCTAAATTTCTGCCTCCTTTTTCTTCTTTCTTTTTTCAAAGATCTTTGCTGCTACAATACTGATCTCAAAGAGAACTACCAGCGGAATAGCCATCAATATCTGGGTAAATATATCAGGAGGAGTAAGAATAGCCCCTATAATAAAACAAAGCAGGAAGACATATTTCCTGTTTTTCGAAAGTTGCTTTGGCGTAACAATCCCTAACATGCTGAGAAAGGTGATAACCAGAGGGAGCTCAAATACTGCCCCGAAGGCAAACATAAGTTTGAGAGAAAATGATAGATAGTTACCAACAGTTATATTGGGTTTCCAGTATCTTGCACCGAACGTCAAGAGAAACTTAAGCCCCAGGGGGAGAATAACAAAATAGGCGAATGCCACACCGACAAGAAAAAATATGGTGGCAACTATAACAAAGGGTAGTGTATATCTTCTCTCCTTCTTTACAAGGCCCGGGGAAATAAAGCTCCATACCTGATATATAACCACAGGTAATGATATTATAATGCCTGCAAAAAAGGATACCTTAAGGCTGACAAATAATGCCTCGGCAGGTTCAATAAATGTCAATTCATGGTATTCCGCTGGTAATGGCTTCTGAATAAGATGAAGAAGCGGGTCTTTGAAAATATAACAGATGAAAAACCCTGTTCCAAGCGCTACGGCTATGATTATCAATCGCCACCGCAATTCCTCCAGATGCCCGGTAATGGAAAGAGTGTCTTCAAATCCTATCTTTTTTGATCTATTTTTCTTTTTTCTTTGTCCATTCTCCGGATCCTTCCTCATCCCGTGTTTTCCCTTTCCCGTCTTTTACCGATCTGCTTATATCGCTTACATCTTCATTTATGCTATCCTTTGCCTCTCTGAATATTTTCTGAAACTCAGCATACCCTTTTCCCAGGGCCCGTGCGATTTCCGGCAGATTATTTGGACCTATCACAATGAGGGCTATAACCAAAATTATGACAAGCTCTGTCATTCCGATCCCAAACATCCCTTTGTCTCCGATACAATACGACATTTAAGTTACGGGTTTCGTGTTTAACCCGCAACCCGTAACCAGAATTTATCTTTAAAATGTATATTTTGATATTTGATATTTAGTTCTGCAGTAAAGAGCTGTACAAATTATTTTTGGACAGCTCCTAAGGATATTCTCACAAGATAGTTTTTTTGTCCCTCAGGGCCTTTATCCTTGCATCATAAGTCTTTAATATATCCTCTTTCTCTTGAAGCTGACGATCAGAGAAGGTCCCCTCCATTTCTATAACACTCTTTTCCTTAAGCAGGTTTTGGATTTCCTTATCGATCTCCTTTATCCGATCCTTTAACATCACCTTTTTCGTTTCACGTCTGAAATATCCAAACAGGAAACCCATCACCCAACCTATGAGCAGAATAGCTATGCCAATAATAGTCCAAAGAATATCGCTATATCTTTTTAATCTTTTATTTTCTTCCTTTAATAAAGCTGACTTCTTTTCTAACTCTTCAATTCTAGAACTTAAAGAGGCCTTTAATCCCTTTAATTCTTCGTTCTCTTCCCTTAGTAATTCGATCTCTTTATCTTGTGAAGTAATTTTAGTCTGTAAATCTTCAATAACAATATGCACAGGAGTTTCTTTTGTTACCGTCTTTTTAGATACCCATCCCTCTTCTCCATCCCTTAATCTGATTTTATACCAATTATCTTTCTCATCAATTCTTGTTATCTTGTACCCATACTTAACAACCTTTTTCACATCAAAATCTATCCCTGGACCTGTCCTGATATTAACAGTGGCCTCGTTAATATAAACTGTCTCTGCAGAGATATTTCCAATGAATACTAAGTTTAAAAAAACAAACAATAAGATATGTTTCATAATCAACCTCATTTTAAAGTCTTCCGTCCGAACCCTATTAAAAATAATAATTCAATTTAAAAATATCATATATCTTTTCCCTCTGTCAATTTTCTAAGTATTATATCATAACTTATAATTTTCCCCATTAATTCTACATTAATCCTATATTAATAGTTGAACTAAACCGCTTCGCAGTAATTCTTTTTCACTTTCCTCTCAACTATCCCATCATTTTCAATAAAATGGTTATTGAGCCTACTCCGAAAAAGAAAACTCTTCTATTCCCTCTCACCCTATCCCTTGAGGGAGAAGGGATTGTAAGATGCCTTTTATTACCTCCTCTCCCCATTCTCTGGTACAGAAATGCATTCTGCGCTAAACACTTATGGTGGTGGGTTTGGGACATCTCTTGTATTTTCTGTCAATATCTTTTATTATGAATATAAAGACTGGTAACCAGCAAAATTTATATCTGGTTTCTGACTTTTAAATTAACTATATTTTCAGTGGTTTCAGTGGTTTTAAATTAATGGAGGGATATGGAATTGCAGATAATGCTGGCAAAGACAGCAGGGTTTTGCATGGGTGTAAAGAGGGCTATGGACATTGTCCTCGATGCCTCTGCTAAGCAGAAGGGGATGCTCTATACATATGGCCCATTGATACACAACCCGCAGGTGATTGAGATGCTCGAGACCAAAAATGTTAAGGTCATTACCGATCTCTCCGGGATATCGTCAGGTACCGTGGTTATAAGGACGCATGGAATAACTCCCGCAGAAAGAAAAAGGATAAAGGAAAAGGGTTTTACTATAAATGATGCAACGTGCCCCCTGGTCATGAAGGTACAATCTATAATCAAGAGATATGCCGGAAAAGGATACTATACCATTATTATCGGGGATGAACATCATGCAGAAGTGAAGGCCCTCTTAGGATTTGCCGGGGGCAAGGGAATAGTAGTTGGATCTACCAAAGAGGTAGAGAGGCTTCCTCTTATGGATACTGTCTGTATTGTAGCACAAACGACCATGAACAGGAAGAGGTTCGGAGAGATCACCGGGAGGATAAAAGCGAGGTATCCTGATTGTGAAATAGTAGATACTATATGCGATGCTACAGACAGGAGGCAGAAGGAGGTACGGAGTCTTGCCAAAAAGGCAGATGTCATGATCGTTGTCGGTGGAAGAAATAGTGCTAACACAACGAGGCTGGCCGAGATTTCTGAATCGATCGGAACACCTACGTTTTTGATTGAGACAGAGGAAGAGCTGGGAAGTAAAAGCTTAAATGGATTTGGTACCATAGGGATTACGGCAGGGGCATCTACCCCAAATTGGATGATCAGGCGGGTAGTTGAAAAGGTAGAATCTCTGAGGAGAGAAAGAAGAGGAAGGCTGATAAGGTATGCTATTGGTATGGGAGAATTTCTCATAGAGAGTAATATATATGCAGCAATCGGGGCCGCCTCTCTCAGCTATGGGAGCTGTAAACTGCAAGGGATATACCCTGATCCGCTACTCATGTTAATAGCCGCACTCTATATCTTTTCTATGTATATACTAAATAACTTTACAGATCAGGAGGCAATAAGGTTGAATGAGCCTGGAAAGACCGAGTTCCTCATAAAAAACAGGAGAATCCTTATAGGTCTGGCAGTACTATCTGCTGTCATATCTGTATTCATTTCTGTAAAGCTAGGCCTGATCCCGGTCCTTCTGCTTCTCCTCTCTTCCACATTAGGTATATTTTACAGTATCAAGATAATACCCGGGAACCCATCCCGGCCCCACGGTTTTCGGAGGTTGAAGGATATCCCTGCCTCAAAGGATCTATTTGTTGCTCTGGCATGGACAGTGGTTACCGTGCTTATCCCCTACTTTAGCACAGAAGAAAAAATATCTCTTTTAGCAACATTTACCACATTTCTTTTTGTCTTTTCACTGGTCTATATCAGGTCTGTACTTTTTGACATCAAAGACATACATGGAGATATAATTGTCGGGAGGGAGACCATTCCTATCCTCATTGGTAAGGAGAATACAAAGATATTTCTTGTTATTCTTGCTGCACTGTCAGCAGCAGGACTCTTGATCTCGAGGAATATGGGTTGGACATCATATCTGAGTCATTTTATGCTCCTCTCAATATTATATACCTGTGGCTATCTATATCTCTATCACAAGAGGATCATCTCTCAGGGGCTATCCTGCGAGGCCGTGGTTGATGGAAAGTTTATACTTGTTGGCGGCATTGCCTTTGTCTGGTCTGCTATGCAATGAATAAGAAAACCCTAATGCCGATCAATCGGCACAAAGGGGATTTTCAGGAAATAGATGAAATGAGTCTCTATGGGTGGCATGGACAAACTTGTTTGTCCGTGGGGGGATTTTTCAGGTGAAAGACTCAATCAGTGAAGAGTTATCCAATACAGAAAAAAAGGAGGAGGAGAGAGCCCTTGCTATCCTCGATCCGCTTCAGAAATATATTGCGGAACTCCGAAAGTATCCTCCCCTGACTGCTGAAGAGGAGTTTCAACTCGCTGTAAAGTATAAAGAGGAAGGGGATCTTCATTCTGTATACCGCCTGGTCACTTCCAATCTCATGTTGGTTGTTAAGATTGCCATGAGCTTTAACAGGGCCTTTCATAATCTCCTTGATCTAATACAGGAGGGGAATATCGGTCTGATGCAGGCGGTAAAAAAATTGGCTCTTCTCCCAATTACTACGGTACAGGTAGAGGTATCGGGATAGGATCACTAGCCTGAAAGATTTTAAGTATGAAGTATTTAAGAT
>QIDP01000099.1 GCA_003229375.1 Nitrospirota bacterium | reverse complement strand
ATGTGCAACACCTGACTCCTTTTTAACTATTTGAAGTTATATGAATATTATAGTATTATATATAAATAATTAGTATCCGTTCACAGTTACATAAATTAATTATGGGTGGCATGGACAAACTTGTTTGTCCATGGAGGGTATTTTCAGGAGGAAAAATGAATCCTATTCATTCAAAAGAGATTCTTGAGCTGCAAGAGGCCACAATCGAGGAGTGGCATCAAGAAGAACATATGATAAAAAACTGGGACAATACTGTGCAGATGGTTCGGTCAAATTATGAAGATCTTCTTAATATGGTCTTTGATCTTCAGCTTATTAATTGTTTTCAGTGGCATGAAGAGGATAAATCTCGTAATACCAGCCTTCCTGATCGATTATTGGTCAATATCAAACGTTCTATAGATGCATCCAACCAAAGAAGAAATAATAAAGCCGAAGAGATAGATGCCTATATCTTAGATGCTGTCAGGTCATGTAATATCAAGGTAACCAATGAAATTCCAATGAATTCTGAGACTCCCGGAAGCATTATTGATAGATTATCTATTATCTCTTTAAAAATTTACCACATGAAAGAAGAGACGCTGCGTACAAATGTTTCACAAGGGCATATTATGAAATACAAGGAAAAATACAATATCATGTTAAATCAAAAAAAGGATTTAAGCATATGTCTTGATACACTCGCGGACGATCTATTTAGTGGAAAAAAGAGATTAAAGGCATATCATCAGTTGAAAGTATACAATGATTTTCAGGAGGTTGATTCATCCCTGCACAACTCAAAGTGATGACCATGCATCCTGTGAATTCCTCTTACCTAAATTGAGCTAAAGTTAAAAGATTGGTAACTATTCAGCTATTCATCCCCCCCTTTAGCAAAGGGGGAGACCTGAATAGTTACAAAGATTGATTTTCCTGCAAAAACCCCGAAATTGGTAGCCGCAGGCTTTAGCCTGCGAAAAAGTTTGCTATAAATCAGCTACTTACGCAACCTAAAGGTTGCGGCTACCCTGTTTTTGAAGTTTTTGCAGTAAAGTCAAAATTCTATTCCATTAACTTTAGGCACTTATAAACAAGCCACCACCTATAGCAGTGGTAATTTGCCTGTCAAGACAACTTGCATTTTAACATTTCCAAACCTATATTTCTAATTATAATCAAAGGCATATTTAGCTATTCACTAACGACTATACACTATTCACTAAATAGGTATGACTGACAAACCCCCAAAGAACAATAAGAAGATATCCGAATTCCTGGCAGAAGGTGAGGATATTTTTGAGGAGTTGAATAAGAATCTCCTTCTGTTAGAGAGGGAGATGGGAGGGGCGTCTTCTATTATAAGGCCTGACACTATCAATTCTATATTTAGATCGGCCCACTCGTTAAAGGGATTGGCAGGACTGCTGGGTTTCCCTAAGATATCTAATCTGAGTCACAATTTAGAGAATATATTGGATAAGATAAGGATGGGAGGACTCAGCCTGAACAGCAGGGTCATGGATATACTCTTTGAAGGGCTTGATCTGTTGAAGAAATTGATGGATGAAGCAGGGAAGGGCATTATTGATGATAATGGTATCAATCCAGCAGGGTTTATCTCCAGGATCAATAACATACTATCAGAAAAAACTAAAAAGAGGGTTAAATCACCTTTTGAGGGTTTAAATATTCCTGCTGATATAACAAATGTCCTCACCGAATATGAAGAACATAGATTATTAGAGAATATCAGGCAAAAGATAAGACTGTTTGAAATCATGGTATCATTCAATCTGGATACCTTTGACGATGATCTTAAGTCGGTCAATGAGAGTTTATCCCCTGTCGGAGAGGTAATCACTACGCTCCCTATTAGGAGCACATCCCCTGATGTTGAAATACAGTTCAAACTGATCCTGGGAACAGTGGAGGATGAGGAAAAGATAAGCTCTGTCCTGAAACTGGACAATTTTGAGATAAGAGAGATTGAATATGTGAAGGATAAAATTGAAGATGAAGAGGCTGTCATACATCAAAAAGATGAAGACAAGGGAGAAGAATGCCCTTCCCCTCAATCAGAGGTAACGAGTTTCAGCAAGACGGTGCGGGTAGATATAGATATACTTGATAACATAATGAATATCGTGGGAGAACTTGTCTTGAGTAAATCGATTATTAGCGAGATAAGCAGAGAGTTGAGATCACTACATGGATTCACAAGTCTTGCAGTCGACTTACATAAGGCCTCACGGACACTCGATAAAAGGGTAACCGATCTTCAGGAAAAGATTATAGAAGTAAGGATGGTTCCTATTGGCCAGGTCTTTGATCGGTTTTTCAGGGTAATAAGAAGATATTCTAGGGAATTGGGGAAGAATATAAAACTTGAGATATCGGGTGGGGATACCAAATTGGATAAATTGGTAGTAGAGGATATGGCAGATCCGTTAATGCATCTCATAAGAAACTCTATTGACCATGGGATAGACACCCCTGAGGAGAGAAGGAAACAGGGGAAGTCAGAAATAGGGACCATAAGATTAAATGCAATGCAGAAAGGCAGTCATGTAGTAATAGAGGTGGAGGATGATGGAAAGGGGATAGATATAGAGAAGGTATGCAACATAGCTGTTGATAAAGGATTAATTAAGGAAAATAAGGTGTTAAACAGAGGAGAGATAATCGATATATTATTTACCCCGGGATTCAGCACCAGCCAGGATGTCAGTAATATATCCGGAAGGGGAGTGGGGCTCGATGTGGTAAAGAGGAATATGGTCGATCTGAGCGGCATGATAGATATCGATACAGAGGAGGGGAAGGGAACAAGGTTTACTATAACACTACCTATAACCCTTGCTATTATCCAGGCATTGATCGTTCAGGCAGCAAACAGGACATATGCTATTCCGGTCAATTCTGTCTCAGAGAGCCTCATGATAACTCCAGGAGAGATAAAGAGTGTGGAGAGAAGGGAGGTCATACAATTCAGGGATCGTACTCTCCCCCTGCTCTGGCTCAAAAGAATATTTAATATCTCATACAGTAATGGAGATGATAAGCAGAAGGAATATCTCTATGTAGTTGTGGCTGGATTAGGAGAAAAGAGGATAGGCCTGGTGGTAGATGCTGTGGAAAGACACCAGGATATTGTAATCAAATCTATAGGAAATCCCCTTAAGAATGTCCGTGGGATTATAGGGGCTGCTGAGTTAGGTAACAAGAAGACAATACTTGTCCTGGACATTGGGGTATTGATAAAGGAGATAACCTATCAATAATAAATATCAAATATCAAAATATACATTTTAAAAGTAAATTATAGACAAACATATTTTGTAACCGTTCACCGTTCACAGTTTACAGTTAATGAAAACAGAAAGTAAAAGGAAATTGAAAAAACTGTAAACCGTAAACTGTGAACGGTTACTTGATATTTTATGTATTTTGCATTGAAGTTTAGCTATCAAAAGATAGCTAAACTGTTAGGGATATAGGATAATGGATATTTCAGTATTGATCATTGATGACTCAAAGGCAATAAGGGATACGGTCAGAGAACACTTACAGATGGTTTCCCTTTTTGAGAATTATTATGAGGCAGGTGATGGATCAGAGGGATTCAAGATCATGTTGAAAAACAAGATAGATATAGTCATCTGTGATATTGTAATGCCGGGTATCACCGGATTTCAATTTCTGGCATTGAAAGGGAGTAAACCCGAATTTGAGGATATCCCGGTAATCATGTTGACAGCCGAGGAGAGTGTGGATCATAAGGTCAGGGGACTTGAACAGGGAGCCAGCGATTATGTCACCAAACCTTTTGACCCGGCTGAGCTGATTGCCAGAGTAAAGGTACAACTGAAGATAAAATCCCTCCAGGACAGGTTGAGAGAACTCGCAATCACTGATGGTCTAACCAGGACATTTAATCGTCGATACTTGATCGAACTTATGAAAAAGGAATTCTACAGGGCAAAGAGAAACAAAACAAACTTATCATTTATCCTGCTGGATATAGATCATTTTAAGAGGATTAATGATACCTATGGACATCAACAGGGTGATTCTATCCTGGTCGATATCGTCTCCATCCTTGAAAAGGGGATAAGGAGACACGAACATGTGGCGCGTTATGGGGGTGAGGAATTCGCTCTCTTACTCCCTGAGACCGACCTTAACGGGGCACTAACCGTTGCAAATAACATAAGAAAAAAGGTTGAGGGGTTTAAGTTTGCAGGACAGGAAAAACCACTGAATATTACCATCAGTCTTGGTGTCGCCACATTTTCTGATAAGAATATTGAGTCAGTGGATCACCTCATCAAGGAGGCAGATGATGCCTTATATAGGGCAAAGAGGAAAGGGAGAAACAGGGTAGAGAGTGGAGAACCATGGAAGTAGAAACAGATAACAAAACCAAGTGGTTATGTTTCATATTATCTGATGAGGAGTATGCAATAGATATAGAGGATATAAAGGAGATTATAAATGTCCAGGAGATCACCGAGGTTCCCGGGGCGCCGGAATATATCAAAGGGATAATATCATTAAGAGGTGTGATTATTACCATATTCGATTTTAGAAAGAGATTGGGATTTCAGGAGAAAGAATACGGGAAAGATGCACGTATTATCGTAGTCTCGGTAGACAATGCCCAAATCGGGATCCTGGTCGATTCTGTAACCGAGGTCTTGCGGATATCTGAAAGAGAGGTAGAGCCACCTCCACCTGTGATAGGTGGAATTGAGGCAGAGTATCTTAAAGGTATAGGGAGGGTTAAAGGCCGGATAGTGATATTATTGAATCTGAATAAGGCATTGAAGGTGGAAGGGGACAAATGATGAAAAAGCGTAAAGGGTTAATGGGGATGTCACTAGTAGGAAAAATATTGATACCCACTATAATCGTCCTGTTCATAATGGGATTGACCAGCATCTTTTCCCTGTTCTGGACAAACAAAAAGATAGAGACACAGGTACTGGAACAGACCAAAGATTCAGTTATGAACTGTGCCAGTCTTGTTCTGGATGCGATGAATGCCTTAATGCTCTCAGGCAATATGGATAGGAGGGAAGACATCTTAAACAGTATAAAGAGGATTCCGAGTATGAAGGATATCCACCTGTTCCGTGGAGAGAATATAAATAGGCAGTATGGAAGGGGTGAAGAGTTTGAACGTCCTGTGGATGATATTGATCGCAAGGTACTTTCATCCGGGAAACCTGTTTACGTGGTGGAAGAGTATGAGGGTAAGAAATTTTACCGGGTAGTTCTCCCATATATTGCAAGAGAGGATTATTTTGGAATAAACTGCCTTACCTGTCACTCCGAGGGTGTCTCTGAGGGGAGCGTATTAGGGGGACTGAGTATTACTGTCCCTATCGAGAAGATCAATACAGCCCTCTATATTAACAAGGCCCTCATTGCAGTCGGCAGCATAGCAGGGATTTTGATAATAACCGTTCTTATCTACGTGATCATAAGGAGGACAGTGAAAAGACCTCTTGGAACAGTTATCAGCATGCTTAAAGATATTGCCCATGGTGAGGGGGATCTGACCAAGAGGATTGAAGTCAGGTCAAGGGATGAGATCGGGGATCTGACAGAGTGGTTCAACAAGTTTATCGAGAATTTACTCTACATGATTAAAAAGATACATAATGTCTCCAGAGATGTTACCCTTGCATCGCAACAGATAGCTGTCAAGTGTAAGGAGGTATCAGAGGGTGCCATGGTTCAGACATCCTCATTAGAGGATTCATCATCATCGATCTTAGAGATGAATGCTCAGACCAACAATGTTGCCAGGAATCTTGATAGCCTCTATTCCTTAATTAATGAAATCAATTCCTATATACAGGAGATGATCGCCTCCATCAATGAGGTAGCTAATAATACAGCAAGGCTTTCCTCCGCGGTCGAAGATACTACTACCTCCATTGAAGAGATGTCAGCCTCTACATATCAGATAGGCAAAAATATTGATACCCTGGCTTCATCTGCTGAAGAGACTACTATCGCAATCACCCAGATCAATACAGCGATCAAAGAGGTAGAGGGACATGCCGAGACATCTGTCAGGCTGTCCAAACAGGTCATCACCGATGCATCTGAGATAGGGATGACATCTATAGCAGATACAATAGAGGGTATGGAAAAGATCAAGAGATCCTCGGAGAGATCAGCAGAAATAATCAATAAGTTAGGGGGAAGATCAGAGGAGATAGGAGAAATACTGACGGTTATTGCAGAGGTAACAGATCAGACAAATCTCCTGGCACTCAATGCAGCTATCCTCGCTGCCCAGGCAGGTGAGCATGGGAGAGGATTTGCCATAGTTGCGGATGAGATAAAGGACCTTGCAGAAAAGACGGCCGCATCTACCGGAGATATCGCCAAATTGGTCACCACAGTTCAATCAGAGGTAAAAGAGGCAGTGGAATCAGTAAAGAGCAGTGAAAAGACCATTGATGAGGGGGTTAAGCTATCCCTTAAATCAGATGATGCACTGAAAAAAATAATAGAGAGTGCCCACAAATCCAATGATATGGCTAAAGGAATTCAGAAGGCAACAGTGGAACAGGCAAAGGGTACTAAACATGTCACACAGGCAATAAGTAATATCAGTGAGATGGCTCATCAGATATCCACAGCTACCCGGCAGCAAACATTGGGAAATAAACAGATAATGAATGTAGCAGTAAGAATGAGTGATATAGCAAAGGAGGTAAGAAGGGCTACAGTAGAGGAGGCCAAAGGGACAAAAAATATAGAATCATCGATAACAGATATTGTTGAAAAGGGCTACAATATAACACAGGATACCCAAAATCAGAGAAAGAGGAGTGAGGAGATTGTAAGGTCGATCGAGAAGGTCAATACCATTACAAAAGAGAAGCTTGCTCTCATAAAGGAACAAGAGATGGCAGTAGAGACAGTGATAAAACAGTCTGAACTCCTCAATGCGGAGATAGAAAAGTTCAAGCTGGACCATGAGGAGGGATAAAGTAGTGCCTAAAGTGTAAAGTGTCTAAAGTGAACTAAAGTTATGGATAATAAAGAATTTTCCAAAGAACTTGAAAACCGAATTGGAAAATTTGGTGTGAGGATAATTCGTTGATTGACACTGTTAAATAATAGAAAATTTAACAGTGTCAACTAACTTTAGCTAACTTTAGGCATTTTAGGCACTTTAGTTCACTTAAAAAGGAACCCATGAAGACTGATAGCGATATTATAACAATGAGAAAAATATACATGAGCGCTGTAGGTGCAGGGCTAATGATCGGTATGCTATTTCCTTTATACTCCGCCATCTTCCTTGGATTAAAGAATGTCCTCAGCCATATATACTATATTATCGGCTCGTTGGTAATAGGTTTCTTGATAGGTATATTCTCCTACAGAGGGATCAGGATTATTCTGATATATACCTTCAGGGATTTGCATAGGAGAATTAAAGATGAGGTAGGGATAGAGAAGGGGAGTAAAGAAAATAATAAGGCAAAAGATGGGGATGAGGTAGAGAGGGTAAAGGAAGCTCTATTTGATACCCTATATACTATTGGGAAGAATATAAAGGATATTCAAGGTATCTTTAAGGCAATGGAAGAATCGTATGTAAAGATTTCTATGGATGCAAAAGAGAGGGCATATAAGATCAATAAACACCTATCTGTTGCAAACAGTGCATTATCATCCATAGAACAGATGACCCCGATAAATGTAGAGATAAACAGGAATGCCTCATGCCTCTCTGCTGCCTCGACCGGGGTATCATCATCTATTATAGAGATGACCGCCTCTATAGAAGAGGTGGCTGAAAAATCAGAGAGATCGTCCTCATCCCTGATGGACACCTCTTCCTCTATAGAGGAGATGAGTGCCTCTGTAAAAGAGGTGGCTAAAAATATCGGGTTTCTCTCTGCGACAGCCGAAGAGACTGCCTCTGCGATAACCGGGATAACTGCCTCAATAAAGGGGGTGGAGGAAAATGCCGGTATCTCATTTAGGATGTCCAGGGAAGCTGCCGCTGATGCGGAAGATGGCAAAAAGTCGGTAACCCATACCATAGAAGGGATGAAGAGGATAAAAGAGGTAGTCGAAAGTTCAGCAAGTATCATATTCGCTCTGGGAAAGAGATCAAAAGAGATAGGAGACATACTAAAGGTGATCAAGCATGTTGCAAAAAAGACGAATCTGTTAGCTGTAAATGCCGGTATAATTGCTGCTCAGTCAAGTGAACATGCAGGGGAGTTTGCAGTGGTAGCCGGTGAGATCAGGGAGTTAGCCGACCACACTGCCTCATCAATAAAGGAAATCTCAAACATAATCAAAACCGTTCAGAAGGAGTCCCTTGATGCAGTTGAAAGGATAAAGGTGGCCTCCATAAGTGTAACCGACGGGGTAAGGCTGTCCACCCGGGCAGGAAAGTCGCTCGACAAGATACTACATAGCGTAAATAGATCAAAGGAGATGGTTAACCAGATCGCAATGGCAACCAGTGAACAGACAAAAGGCAGCAGGCTAGTAAGAGATGCTATAGATAATGTAACAAATCTCCTCAAACAGATGACAAAGGCGACAAGCGAACAGGCTGCTGCAAGTGAACAGATAATAAAGGCAACAGAGAATGTGAAGGATATCTCCGGAGAGGTAAAGAGGATAACCACAGAACAGGCAAAAGATGGCAGCCATATAACTAGCTCTATAAATGAAGTAACACAGAGGATAAGGGATATATCAAAGGCGATAGAGGACAGGAAGAGGGGTGACGAAGAGGTTATAAGCAGTATGCAGAATATTGCCGGAATTATCAGAGAAGATGCAGATAATATCTCCAGGATATATTCTGATTTAAAGGGACTGATTAGTAATGGAGATAGGCTTAAAGGATGTTTAAATTTATTCAACGGGAAGTAAGTTCAAACTAAATTCAGAAAGATATTTATTCAATTACCGATTAAAGTGCCTAAAGTGACTAAAGTGCCTAAAATTAAGGAATTTAAAATTTTAATATAAAAATAATTCAATAACTTTAGGCACTTCAAACTTTAGGCACTTTAGTCACTCTTTAAAAGAATAACTCACTGAAATCAGTTTGAAGGTACAACGGGGATTTAAAAAAATGGTAACTCAGTTATCAGAAGAGGTGTTTAGGCTTCTGAGGGATTTTATATATGACTACTGTGGAATCTTCTTTGATGGTGATTCTAAATTTCTCTTAGAAAAAAGACTGTCAGGTCGTATAGAGAAACTCCAGATGAGGGACTTTAAGGAGTACTACTATTTTCTAAGATATAATAAGGGGAGCGGGGAGGAAC
Organism: Nitrospirota bacterium; assembly: GCA_003229375.1. Classification (GTDB taxonomy): domain Bacteria; phylum Nitrospinota; class Nitrospinia; order SZUA-224; family SZUA-224; genus SZUA-224. The sequence goes on along the minus strand of QIDP01000099.1, from coordinate 16,816 downwards.
TTAACAGTATTATAGATATATTAACTACGAATGAGACCTACTTCTTCAGAGAATCTCAACAACTGAAGGCATTCTCAGAGGAGATACTCCCTGAGATCAAAGATAATAAGAGGAAAAAGGGGGAGAAGACCCTCCGGATATGGAGTGCAGGGTGTTCAACAGGTGAGGAGCCTCACACCATAGCCATCCTGATCATAGAAAGTGAGAAATTTGCTGACTGGGATGTGAAGATATTTGCTAATGATATAAGCAGCAGAGCCCTTAATACTGCCAGGGACGGTGTTTACAAAAAATCATCTTTCAGGACAACCAATAAATTTTATATAGATAAATATTTTAGAGAAGAAGATGGTAAGCTTAAGGTTATTGATAAGGTTAGGGATTTCGTTAATTTTAGCCATCTGAACCTCATGGATAAATGCAGAATAAGCCTTCTTGGAACCATGGATGTCATTTTTTGTCGAAATGTCATAATCTATTTTGGCCATGAGGCCAGAAAGAATCTGATAGAGAGTTTTCATGGCAAAACAGAGGATGGGGGATACCTCCTCCTTGGCCATGCCGAATCATTGATCAATATATCCACGGCATTTAAATTGAAGCACCTGAAAAACGATGTGGTATATCAAAAGGGGTAGATTTAAAGATGACAAAACTTATTAAGGTTTTGGTTGTTGATGATTCTGCGTATAACAGAAAGGCAATATCCTCGATGCTGGAGAGTTCCGACCTCATACAGGTTGTAGATACTGCAATGGATGGAGAGGATGCGATCAAAAAATTGATAAGGCTTCAGCCTGATCTGGTCACACTTGACCTGGAAATGCCACGCATGGATGGTTTTACCTTTCTTAGATGGGTTATGAGTAACAGACCATTACCAATACTGGTTGTAAGCTCGAAGGGTAGCAATAGTAACGTATTTCAGGCTATGGAGTTAGGAGCGGTCGATTTCTTAGTAAAACCGACCCAAAAGATATCAGAAGAGATAAAGAACCTCGAAAATGATCTGATAAATAAAGTAATGGCACTCGCAGGATTGAATATAGATAAGATAATATCCCGTTTTAGAGAAAGATACCTGCAGGGTGGAGATGCAAGCGAAAAAAGGGATATGAGACGATCAGCTAAGGATGATGGTATCCTATCAACACAAAATATCGGTACAAGGATAGATATGGTAGCTATTGGTGCCTCAACCGGTGGACCAACAGCTATCGAGAAGATCATCTCACGTCTGCCAGAGGATTTCCCTGCCCCTGTAGCTGTATCCCAGCATATGCCATCAGATTTTACCAGGATATTTGCCGAGAGACTCGATAGATGCTCCCAAATTGAGGTGAAAGAGGCCGGGAAGGGTGACATAGTAAGGGAGGGAGTAATATTGGTTTGCCCTGGTGATTCTCATATGACATTTCAGGAAGACAGAGATATAAAAAGGGTAATTTTGAAGAAAAGGAGTCCAACTGATAAGTACCTCCCTTCTGTGGATATCATGATGGAATCATCGGCAAAGATATTTGGCCCAAAGACCCTGGGAGTCATTCTGACAGGGATGGGTAATGATGGGACACAGGGGATGAAGGCAATCAAGGAGAGCAAGGGACAGACTATTGCTGAATCAGAGGAGACCTCTATCGTATTCGGTATGCCGGGTGAGGCGATCAAGGCAGGGGCAGTGGATAAGGTGGTTCCCCTCCACTCAATTGCCAGAGAAATAATTGCAAGATGCACATGATCTTAAAATATCATATGTTTATAACCATCCCGTCATATGCCAACTCCATATGATCCGGAAGTTCTTCATTTACCTTATTATAGTCAAAGTGATGGGTAAGGTGGGTAAATATGACCCTCTTCGCTTTAAGCTCCCTTGCCACCTCCACGGCCTGATCCAGGCTAAAGTGGGTAGGGTGGGGATTGAAACGGAGGGCATCCAGTATCAGGATGTCCAGCCCTTTCAGTGCCTTCATAGACTCCCCGGGGATATAACTGCAATCTGTAATATATGCAACATCATCAAACCTGTATCCGGTTATCTCCATCTTACCATGAAATATCTTTATAGGGGTGATCTTCAGGTCAAAGAGTGTAAACGACGATGATATTATATTGACATCGAGCATAGGTCTGAATCCCCCCTTCATCTCTTCATCATCATTGCTGAAGATATAGCTGAACATATTCCGGATCTTATCTATTGTCTCCTTGCTCCCGTAACACGGGATCCTTTGCTTCTGGATATAATTAAAACTCCTCAGTTCATCTATTCCATGTATGTGATCGGCATGCGCATGAGTATATAAGACGACATTTATATTCCTGACATTATTCGCCAACACCTGCATCCTGAGGTCTGTGGCAGTATCTACGAGTATATTATTATTACTATGCTCTATCAGTATAGAGGAACGTAAGCGGATATTCTTAGTATCCCCGGAACAGCAGACATCACATCTACACCCGATGGAAGGAACTCCTGCTGAGGTTCCTGAACCGAGAAATGTAATCTTCATAATTCCCCCTCACCCTAGCCCTCTCCCCACAGGGGGAGAGGGGACTTACTATTTGCCCCCCTCCCCCTTGATGGAATAGTTGACCCCCTCCCCCTTGATGGGGGAGGGTAGGGGTGGGGGTGATTCAATTCTCATTCCCCTTTTACCTCTTCCAGCCAACAACCGCTGTTATGGACTTCTCCGGGATCATCAAATACCGCTCATTGAGATCTATCCCTATCTGCTCGGGTCTTAGCAAACCGAATATTATCTTCTGATCAGAGAGCCTCCAATCACCATAACCAGGACTGAATCTTGAAACAGTAGAATACCCCTCCTCTTCGGCTTTTTCAGTAATAGCAAGATTTATCTTCTCTGCCAATCCCTCCACTGCCACAGAGCCTATCCCATCCAGTATAAATCCTTTAGTCCCCTCTTTTTTAGAGAAATACCACCTTATCCTCTCCTCCAACCCGGAGCCGATAGTACAGGCAAAAAGGGTAACCCTAAAACAACCCATCAAATGTCTTGACAGATAGGAGCTTTTAAAAGAGATTGCACTATCACACATCTTCACATTTTCACCTGAGATAGAATTCAGAGGCAGATTTAGGTACATACCCCTGGAATCGATCTTAAGGGAGGCATTCTCAATCTCCTCATCGAGTATCTTCTCCATAGGAGGGCTCAGAGGGGGACTACCTGATCCGTATCCTAATCGTTTTAATACCTTTCTTCGATCGATACTCACCGATAGACCCTCTAATATAGCCGTATCCATCAACATACCTCGAAGATCATTCAAGAAATTTTTCGATCTTACTCTTGAGGGGATCGTAGAGACTATAGATAGCATCGATATCTATGATTTCCATAAAGATAGTAACCCCTGCAAGCTGAGTTGCACTCAAGATAAGATTATCTGGCGGACGAAATGATGGGATGAAGGAAGTGATAGTGACAAGAGGGAGTTTTCCTGTATCAGGCGAGGTCTCGATATCCAATCGGTAACGAAGACCAGCCATAAGGTCTTTGATCCCTGAAACCTTGGAGATCATCATATTCATAACCAGGGCATTAATCAAGAATTGCCGGATCTCTTTCTCTTGCCATTCCTCCTGGCCTTTCAACACCCCTCCAAGCCGGTTCAAACTGTAACCAGAGCGATATGTAAGTACCCATTTTACCGGAGAAGTGATAGTGACTGATTTGGTTCCCCTCTCTCCCTCTATCTCATAGACATACTCCCATGGATATACCTCAATCTGATTGCTGATAGGAGCCAATGGTGTCTCTAATTGACCTGAAAGTCTAAACGGTTTATCGCAGGCCGCCTTGTATTTAGCTGACAGCTCCCCTATTGCTTGATCGGCCCCGGGGACCTTTTCCTTGTAGGCACTTTTTATATAATCCCCGAGGAGTTTCCTCGGGAGAAATAATGGCTGCAATGTCTCTATGTAACTCTTGAGCTGTCTCTCTAATAACTCTGATATAGATTCTGTAATTTGACGCAGACGCAATAACTGTTCTATGGTAATCTCTTTCTCTTTAATGCCATTCCCCTGCATCAGATTTTCCTCTAAATATTTAATTATTAAAAGATATGCTATCCTATGCTTGATACAAAATCAATGAAAATATTTTTTGTAATATCAAAAATTATATGATATAAGATTATTATCTCAATGTCATAAATTAAAAATACAATGAACGATCAATTTCATGCCCCCTTAGCCGCAATTGAAGAATTTATTAAGATCAGTATATCACTCTCCGCGGAAAGGAATTTACACAATCTATTAAATATGATTGTCATTTCTGCACGAAAGATCACCTGTTCTGATGCAGGGAATATATATATTCTGGACAAGACAAAACGTCATCTGTATTTTGAGGTATCCCAAAATGATACCACAGGTACTTCCATAAAAGATCTGCCCCCTGTGCCCTTATTCATAGATAATAAACAAAACTTTGCCAATATCTGTTCTTATTGTGCCTTTTCCGGTAAGGTCATAAATATTCCTGATGTCTATAAATATTCCGGGTTCAACTTTACAGAGATATATCAACGCGATCAAATTACAGGATATCGTTCAAAATCAGTATTAGCCGTACCATTGAGAAATCACGAAGGGATTACCATTGGTGTCCTGGAACTTTTCAATGCCCTTGATACCAACACAAAAGAGGTCACACCTTTTCCTAAAAGATTGGAAGGGGTTGTTACAGCATTTGCCTCGCAGGCGGCAGTGGCAATCAATAATATGCAACTTATTAAAGAAAACAGACATTTAATAGAGATCCTTCAACATACAAATCAGACACTCGAACAGGAAAATCTCAATCTGCGCAATAAACTTCAGAGCAAATATCGTTTTTCCAGGATCATTGGCAAGAGTCATAAGATGCAGAAGGTCTTCTCCCTTATGGAAAAGGTCCTCGATTCTGACGCAACAGTCCTTATCAATGGAGAGACCGGTTGTGGTAAAGAATTGGTTGCCAAGGCAATCCATTACAATGGACACAGGAAAAAAGGACCATTTATAGCACAAAATTGTGCGGCTCTGCCTGAAAATCTCCTTGAAAGTGAACTATTCGGCTATCATAGAGGGGCCTTTACAGGCGCCAATACCGATAAAAAAGGGCTTATGGAGATTGCCTCGGGCGGTACCCTCTTTCTGGATGAGATAGGGGATATGCCGGTAGGAATCCAGGCAAAACTCCTCAGGGTATTGCAGGAAGGAGAGGTACGTCCCCTTGGGAGTGTAAAAAGTATCAAGATAAATATCCGTGTGATCGCTGCCACTCATTGCGATCTCCGGGAAAAGATAAAATCAGAAAATTTTAGGGAAGATCTTTACTATCGTCTTTGTGTATTCCCCGTTGATATCCCCCCGCTGCGCGAAAGAAAAGATGATTTACCCGGCCTGATAGAGCACTTTCTAAAGATATTTGCTGATCAGTACAAGACAAATATTCCACGATTTTCACCAGAGGCCATGGACCTCATTCTGAGTTACGATTTTCCGGGAAATATCCGCGAATTAAAAAACCTGCTGGAGAGACTCATCCTTTTGATAAACAAAAATCAACCGATATTAGTAGAATACCTGCCGGACTATATCAGAGATATTAAACATTCTCATTTTAGCATGGTCAATCACAATTCTAAGGCCTCCACTCTTAAGGAGACGGTAAACATTTTTGAGGCATCCATCATAAAAGAGAAACTTATACAAAACAAGTGGAATCAGACAAAAACAGCAAAGGCACTACAAATCCCCAGACGAACATTAATCGAAAAGATGAGCCGTTTCAAACTGAACAGACCCGGTCATTAGGAACTGTACAACCTAAATTGAGCGATTCTTTCATGTCGGGCGAGACGCCCGACCTACTATTGGCTGAATCAGTAGGACAGGCGTCTCGCCTGTCCTCACTCATTGGGTGATTGGCTATCGCTTTCGAAACTTTTGATATTCAAGGCCTCACTCATATTTACAGACCAAAATCGCTCAATTTAGGTACAGGTTATTTTGGACAGTTCCTTAGTAGAATCCCCCTTTCTATCATTAGAAAAAATAATGTTTATCATCAAAATTATATATTTGACTTATGATTTATTTTGGGAGAAAATGATCATCAAGATGAAACAATAATCGACAATCGTAAATAATTTTGAGGGATTCAGATATGTTAAATGATAAAAATGCAAAGGAAATGTTTTACAAGAAAAGGGAATTAATAGACTCCTCTGAAGAGATTCTATCTCCATCAGATATTGAGGTTCTTAAAAATTCCCCTGGCCTTGCAATTGGGGAAATTGCGGGCAGGGACAGCGTGGCTGCTATTATAAAGGCCTCGGAAAGAGAGGATATTCATTCTATTCTCCCTGTGGCAATCTACACCGGTACCCTGTATGGAGACTGGAATATTATCTCAGACACGGTAGAATATATAAGAAGCGAGGTAAAAAAGAGATATAACAAAGAGGTACATAATATAGCTGCCCTTGGATCACCTAAACTCTGGCATGCCATGAATGGACGATACATGAAGGTGCTCTCGGAAAGATTTGGTTTCTTTTCTCCCTGTGTGGCCTGTCATCTATATTTTCACAGTGTGGTTATCCCTCTGGCAAGAAGACTGAATTTAAACCTTGTTATAGCAGGAGAACGGGAAAGCCATCAGGGGAAGACAAAGGTAAATCAGACGGCTGTTGCAATCAATGCAGCTCTCTCTATGTTAAAGGATTTTGGTATAGAGCTTGTCTTGCCTTTAAGATATATAAAAGATGACAAAGAGATTGTATCTATTATCGGAAAGGAATGGAATGACAGGGATCAGATAGCCTGTGTTCTGGAAGGCAATTATAAGTCTCTTAACGGGACTGTCCGGTATGAAGAATCAGCAAGCTATGAATATTTTCATAGCTACGCTGTTCCGGGGATAAAGGGTATCATAAAAGGGATCTTAGAGGGAAACAGATTAGATTATACAAGAGAAATGGCAAGAGCACTGGAAAAGATATAAGGAGATATATATGTCAAAGATTTTACTACTTATTTTAGACGGACTATCTGATAAACCATCAGAAGAGCTGAAATACCGCACCCCTCTGGAGGCGGCCTATACCCCCAATTTGGACAAGCTGGCTAGCCGGGGGATCAATGGAGTTATGGACCCCATATCCCAGGGTATCCCCTTAAGGAGTGAGACATCCCATTTTATACTATTCGGATATCCCCTTGAGGACTTCCCTGGAAGGGCCCTCTGTGAGGCGAAATATGCAGGCATCTCCTTTGATAGCGGAGATGTGCTCTGTGCCACTAATTTTGCCTCGGTTATACAAGAGAAGGGATATTTCGGGGTAATAGAGAGGGAGATAAAGCTTAATGAAGAGGAGATGGTAGATTTATCAAGGGAGATATCCGAATATAAGGAAGATGATGTCTCAATAAGGTATACTTATATAGGAAAGACATCCAGGGTAAACAGGGGATATGGAATCCTTACGGTAAAGGGGGAGGTCAGCGATAAGATCACAGATTCTGACCCTTATTATAATGATATGCCTGTGATTGAAATTGAACCCCTGGAGGGAAATAAGGAGATGGATATGGCCCGGCTTACCTCCGGGGTCTTAAACAACTATCTGAGGTGGGTACATAAGCGGTTATCAGATCATCCTATTAATGTAAAAAGAAGGTCTCAGGGGCTCAATCCGGTAAATTTTTTACTTACCTTATGGGCCTCGCGTCGAACCATGGTAGAATCCTTCTATGACCGGTACGGGATGAAGGCCATCAGTATTATTGGTGACCATCCGGTACTTAATGGCCTTGCAAGGGAACTGGGAATGGATGAAGAGGAATTTCCCTGTCTCGATAACAAGAAGGATATAGAAGGTTTTTACTGTCAGTTATTCGGAAAACTCAATAAATACCTGGAGGATTATGATTTCATTCATATAAACGCAAGGGATACTGATCTGGCTGCCCATACAAAGAGACCTGTATGGAAAAAAGATGTGATAGAGGCAATAGATAGCGCCTTAAAGGTATTAATAGATGATGTTATGCCCCATCATGATTTCCTGCTGACTATAACAGGTGACCATGGGGCGCCCAGCGTAGGGGATCTGCTCCACTGCGGGGAATCGGTTCCTGTCCTTATGACGGGAGAACGTATCCTCACAGATAATGTTAAACAATTTAATGAAAGGGCGGCTATATATGGGGGATTAGGAAGGATATATGCCAAAGACTATATGAACATTGTATTGAATTTTACGGATAGAATTAATATGTATGGTTTGAGATTAACCCCGAGGATTAGCCCTACCCGACCGGGGAAGGTTAAGAGGCTTGAAATACTGGAATAAAAGAAAGGAGGAGTCACAATGAAAGATGAAAAGATACGTCTTACTACTTTAACCCATGGTGCTGGTTGAGCATGCAAGCTGAGTCCAAAGGACCTGGCTCAGGTTCTGAGTCAGTTGCCACAGCCAGATGACCCTAATCTGTTGGTGGGATCAAATACCGCTGATGATGCTGCTGCATATAAGATCAATGATGATCTTGCCGTGGTCCAGACCATAGACTATTTTACTCCAACAGTGGATGACCCGTATCATTTTGGAGAGATAGGTGCGGCTAACTCTTTGAGTGATATCTATGCCATGGGCTGCAAGCCCTTATTTGCCCTGAATGTTGTGGGTTTCCCGGCCGGACTACCTATGAGCATTCTCACTGAGATTCTTCAGGGTGGAGCAAACAAGGCAAAGGAAGCTGGTATACCGGTAATTGGCGGTCACACCATTGAAGATAAGGAGCCAAAGTATGGCATGGTAGTTACGGCTATTGCAAAACCCTCAGAGATAATTACAAATGCCTCTGCCAGGGCAGGAGATGTTCTGATCCTGACAAAACCCCTGGGAATCGGAATAATTACCACTGCTATCAAGAAGGAAATAGCCGGCCAGGAGACAATAGATAATGTTATCAGGCTAATGACCACATTAAATAAATATGCAGCAGAGGCCATGACAGAGGTAGGAATAAATTGCTGTACTGATGTCACCGGCTTTGGTCTGCTAGGGCATCTGCACGAGATCACAGAGGCCAGCGGAGTAGGAGCAGAGATACGAATGAATGATATCCCTATTATTCCTGAATCCAGGGAATTTATCAGAAAAGGTATGATACCCGGGACCAATAAGACAACACTGGAATTTATTCAGGATAAGCTGGAGTGTGATGCCAATATCTCAGAAGAGGACAAACTGATTCTTGCAGACCCCCAGACATCCGGAGGATTATTGATAACAGTAGATGAGAGCAAGGCTGAAAGACTGAAAACCGCCTTACAGGAAAAGGGAGTACCCGTGATAAGTGAGATAGGAAGGATTATCGAGGATAAGAATTCTATTATCAGGGTACGATAGAAAAATGGAAAATGGAAAAACAAGATATGACAAATATGAGTTATTACACCCCGGCAAATGTTGCTGATACGTTGAGTAAGACCATTTGCGTAAAAAAAGTCAATGAGTCTTTTGGTAACTTGAGCATCCTGGGGATATTGGCAGGAGTATATGTCGGTTTTGGTGCCTGTCTATCTACCTTAGTAGGACATGATGCTGAAAAATATATTGGAGTAGGACTCACAAAATTTATGGTAGGAGGAGTTTTTTCGCTAGGAATAATGTTAGTCGCTATTGCAGGGGCAGAACTCTTTACAGGTAATAATTTAATGTTCATGAGTGTCCTGGATAAACAATCTCCTCTTGGGAAGATGCTTTCAAAATGGGCTATTGTATATGCAGCAAATCTTGTTGGTTCGGCCCTGTTAGCCTTTATTTATTATAAGACAAATCTGTGGAAAACAGGAAATCTGGAAGTTGGTATTAATGCCTTAAAAATAGCGAATACTAAAGTGAATCTAACATTTGGAGAGGCATTTGCAAGGGGTATTCTCTGTAATTGGCTTGTGTGTCTTGCTATGTGGATGGCTATTGCTTCACAAGAAATTACAGGAAAGATACTGGCCATTTTTTTCCCTATCATGGCGTTTGTCGCTTCCGGCTTTGAGCACTGTGTGGCTAATATGTATTTTATCCCTATGGGATTATTCTTAAAAGGAACCGGGGTGGCTGAAGTGTCCGGATTGAATTTGGCTAACTTGAATCCTATAGGTTTTGTGTCGAATTTAATCCCTGTAACTCTGGGCAATATAACCGGCGGCGCATTCTTTGTAGGATGCCTCTATTGGACAGTTTACATTAAACCCCCAAAAAAAGCGGTCCAGCCATAATTGAAATTGTATCATAGAGCCCGGTCAAAAATAACTTTACATTTTTGACCGGGCTCATATTCTATTTGCATTCTTGCAAACCTTCCCTGACCCCTTTAAAAATTTTGCTATCTTTTATAATATTTGTTAAAATCTATACGGGCTAAGATAAGTGTGAAAAGATTTTGATATAGTGTGAAAAGAGATTGTGAAAACTACTACTAAAGAAAGATTAGAGAAGTTTACAACAGTATCAAATATGCCTGTAAAAAGGCTTTATACCCCATCTGATATCAAGGATCAGGACTATCTTAAGGATATTGGATTACCCGGCCAATACCCCTTTGTAAGAGGGGCACACCCTGCCATGTACAGAGAAAGGCTCTGGACCATGAGGCAGTTCGCAGGTTACGGCACTGCTGAGGATACCAATCAGAGGTTTAAATATCTATTGGAAGAGGGACAGACCGGGCTGAGCGTAGCCTTTGATATACCCACCCTTATGGGATACGATTCTGACCATCCCAGATCAAAAGGTGAGGTAGGAAGGTGTGGTGTTGCAATAGATACAATGGCAGATATGGAGATACTGTTCAAGGATATCCCTCTGGATAAGGTAACTACCTCTATGACAATAAATGCCCCTGCTGCTATACTCTTTGCCATGTATATAGCTGTGGCAGAAAAAGAGGGGGTAGATACTGATAAGATCGGAGGGACTATACAGAATGATATTTTGAAGGAGTATATTGCCCAAAAGGAGTGGATATTTCCTCCCGGACCTTCCATAAGGATAATCACTGATATATTCAAATACTGTGCTGAAAATGTCCCGGGATGGAATACCATCAGTATAAGTGGTTATCATATAAGGGAGGCAGGTGCCTCAGCCGTTCAGGAACTCGCCTTTACCTTAGCAAATGGGATAGCGTATGTAGAGGCAGGGATAGAGGCCGGACTTGATGTAGATATATTTGCCCCCCGCCTCTCATTCTTCTTCAATTCACACATGGACTTCTTTGAGGAGATAGCCAAGCTGCGTGCAGCACGCCGTATCTGGGCAAGGGTAATGAAGGAGAGATTCAGGGCCAGGGACCCTATATCTATGAGACTCAGGTTTCATACCCAGACAGCAGGATGCTCTCTTACTGCCCGGCAACCTGAGAACAATATAGTACGGGTAGCTATTCAGGCATTGGCCGCAGTCATAGGAGGGACACAATCACTACATACCAATTCGATGGATGAAGTGCTGGCACTCCCTACCGAAAAGGCAGTAACAATTGCGCTCAGGACACAACAGGTCATCGCATATGAGAGCGGGATAACAGATACTATTGATCCCTTTGCCGGATCATATTTTGTCGAGGCGCTGACTAATAAGATGGAGGAGGAGACCTATAAATATTTTGAGAAGATAGATGAATTAGGTGGAATGGTGGCTGCTATTGAAAAGGGATTTCCGCAGAAGGAGATCATTGAATCAGCCTACTCGTATCAGAAAGCAGTAGAAAGGGGAGAAAGGATCATAGTTGGTGTGAATAAATATGCAGAGGAAGAGGAACTCCCTATAAAGACTCTAAAGATAGATTATGAGGTTGAAAAGAGACAGGTAGCAAGACTGAAGGAGATAAAGAAAGAGAGGAATAAAAGGGTTGTTACCTCTGTTTTGAATCGTCTCCAAAATGCAGCAGAAGGCAGAGATAACCTTATGCCTTACATCCTCAATGCAGTAAGGGCATATGCCACTTGCGGGGAGATATGTAATGTCCTCAGGAAGGTATTTGGAGAATACAGAGAACCGGTGGTTTATTAGAGGTTGTATGAAATTATGACAAGGAAAAGAAAAAGGATAAGGGTATTGATTGCCAAACCAGGGCTGGATGGCCACGACAGGGGGGCAAAGATTATAGCCAGGGCATTAAGGGATGCAGGTATGGAGGTAATCTATACAGGTCTGCACCAGACACCGGAGATGATTGTAATAGCAGCGTTACAAGAGGATGTGAATGCTATAGGATTGAGCATACTCTCGGGCGCACACAATTATATCTTTCCAAGGGTAATGGAGTTATTAAAGGAAAAAGGTATGAAGGATGTCCTGGTATTTGGGGGAGGAATAATACCGCAGGATGATATACTATCCCTGAAAAAGATAGGGATAAAGAAAATATTCACCCCCGGAGCATCTACAGATGAGATCATAAAGTTTCTGGAAAAGAGTTTGAAAAAATAAAGATATAGCCACAGAGGACACAGAGAAAAATAAAAGTAAACTCTGTGTTCTCTGTGAACTCTGTGGCAAATTATTATAGGAGATTTTTTATGCGGCCTGTTTATATGATTTCAGGTGGGGTAACAAAGTTCAGAAAGGCATCCCCGGATAAAGATTTTCGGTTGATGGTGAAAGAGGCATTTGATTATGCCATGAATGATGCACCGCAGTTGACCATAGATATGATAGACGGGAGTGTTGCATCCTATTTTTCTGATCACTTTACCCGTCAGTTGATGGCAGGAATCATGGTACAGGATTATCTGGGACTGTGCCCCAAACCCGGGAAGAGGGTGGAGGGTGGTGGTGCAACAGGCGGATTGTGTTTTCAGTCTGCATACGAGGCTGTTGCATCAGGGAGGATGAATATCTGCCTGGCATACGGCTTTGAGACCATGTCCAGGGTCAACACATGGAAGGGAAACGAATTCATCGCCCATGCCTCTGATACAAATTTTGATTATCCTGTAGGCGGATTCTATTCCGGATACTACGCCATGATGGTCCGGAGACATATGCATGAATTCGGTACAACGGTTGAGCAAATGGCCCTTGTCTCTATTAAAAACCACGGAAATGCCATACATAATCCATATTCACAAAGCCCTGTGAAACTGACAATTGAGGATGTAAGATCATCTCCCATGGTCGCTACCCCATTGACCATACTCGATATATGCACCATGTCTGATGGCGCAGCAGTCGCAATCCTTGCATCCGAAGAGATAGCAGAGAAACTGGATGTCAAACCAGTAAAGATAACAGGTATAGGCACCGGCACAGATGCCATGAGGATGGCAGACAGACCCCACAAGAAGGTCACCCTTCTTCCCCATGAAAAGGAGGAGGACTATAAAGACCTGAAATATCCTGGCATCCATTCATTTCGTGGGGGAAGGATGGCTGCCAAACTTGCCTATGAGATGGCAGGGATTGAAAATCCAGCAGAGGATCTTGATTTTGTAGAGCTCCATGATGCCTACACATCCTCAGAGATCCAGACCTATGAAGATCTTGGTCTCTGCAAGTATGGAGAGGGTGGATCGTTCATCGAAGATGGTCATTCCCTTATAAGCGGCAATATCCCTGTTAATACATCAGGCGGCCTCCTTGCCTGTGGACATCCTGTTGGTGCAACAGGATTGATGCAGGCAGTATTTGCCTTCTGGCAGCTTCAGGGGACGATAAAGAAACACATGGGCAGCAACAAACTTCAGCTCAAAAATCCCGGAAGAGGCGCAATCCATAGCCATGCAGGGACAGGGACATATATAACCGTTTCTATTATGGAGGCGGTTTAAAGGTTGTTCTCAAATTAAATCCCCCCTGACTCCCCTTTTTCAAAGGGTGGGAAATATGGAAATTTCTTGTAACTACTCAGGTGGATAGACTATAGGTGTTTAGTAGTTACTTCCTTTCAACTTTTTTACAAAAAAAACAATTTTTTTATTGCTTTTAAATTACATGTTTGATAATTTATCTGTTTGATGTATCACTTTATATCTTTTGGGAAGGGGATATGAAAAAAACAGCATTCCTTATAGTGGCTATAGTCTTTTTGATAAGTACAATCTCCACAGTATCATGGGCAATCCATAAGGGCGCAGGTTCTCTTTGGTGTCATGGATGTCATACCATGCACAACAGTGAAAACGGCTCTGGAAATGTATGGGGAGATATATCTCCAAACCCCAAATTGCTAAAAGGTGGTGTGGGTTCTGATTTCTGTCTTCAATGCCATGATGCTGACCAGGCTATGGACTATGGGAGGGCGTATGAATTGGGGACCTCTCAGGGGATGATGGGATGCCTTCCCTGTCATAATAAAGAGGGAGAAGGCCTGTATATACCTGTAGTAAAATCTGTACAGCCTGACGATATAGGGCCAGGAGGATATTTCCCTGATATAGATGAAACAGAAACAGCTACAGGATATGCACATAATCTTGATATGGAGAATGAGGTGCCTCCGGGTTATCCAGGTGGAGGAGGAGGGATTGGATGCCTTCAGTGTCACGACCCACATGGTGCAGCAGAAAAGGATGATACAAATACCCCTGGTGATCCAACTCCCAATTCTTTCTGTAATCTAAGGAAGGACCCTTTAAAGAACGACCTTAGGACACCTTATGATGGAGGCCTAGATTACAATAATGTGATTATCGGGGTAGAGGACAGATACCGTTTCTCGACATACATATCAGGGGTGAGTAAGTGGTGTGCAGCATGTCATACAGATTTCCATTCAGATTCATCCACACCTGAAAACTATGCCGGCGGATATGATTGGCTGAGGCATCCAACAAATGTAATACTTTCCGGAGATACAGGTAATCAAGGGACTCCTCCTTATCTTGACCCTCAATGGGATCAAATGGGTACAAAAGAGATAGACCCGATCACAAAACAGCCGGTTGTTAAGCCGGTAGATCCAAACAATGATTCAGGATATGATTATACCGGCAATATCACAGATGATAAAATAGAATGTCTTACCTGCCACTATGCCCATGGCGGCCCATATAAAAACACCCTTCGATGGGACTATGCAAATAGCAATGTTGATGGATGCCAGATCTGCCACAATAAATAGACATCCCGGATTTCCTATAACTTGAAGAAATATAAGAATCAATCGAAAATAATTTATATCTTCCTTTATCTCCTGATAGCAGCCTTTGTCATTACCGGCAACAGTTTTTCACAGGCAGATGGACAAAGGATAAAGGCTATACATATCCTTGATATAACAGGAGAAGACAGCAGGCGTCTGTATCGGCCAGCCAGAGTGTTTGTCTCCGGCAATTACAACAATGATGTCTATGTAATACAGAAAGGATATATATATATATTCACTAATAAGGGGCTATTATTATCAGATATCAAGACAACTAATAAGACCCCGGCAGGAGAGAGTGTAGTAAATTCCCGGGGTTTGATATATATAATCAGGATTACCCCTCCATTGATCCGGATATTTAATCCCTGGGGGACATATAAAGGTAATATGAATATAAGGGGCCTTGAAAAACTCTCTTTACCGGGGGATTATCATACCGGAAAAGGGATAACTCCATCCCGTCTTTCTATAGATCGTAATGACAATCTCTATATACTAGATAGTGCAACGGGTTTCTATTTTGTGACAAATCCTGATGGTGAAATAATACTCTACGCCGGTGGTTATGGCAAGGAGAAAGGGAAGTTTATCAAACCTGTTGATATTGCAGTCTCCTTTGATGGAAAGAGGATCGCTGTTGCAGATTTTTACGCCGGGAGGATAAACCTGTTTAATAATAAGGGACAATTTATCAGAAGTATAGGAAGCCCTGGCGGTAGCAGAGGAGAATTCAGTCAGCTTGTCAGCGTGGCAATAGACTCTAAATACAATATATATGGACTTGATAGAAATAGGCACTCTGTCCTTATATTCAGCGAAAAGGGTGAATTTATGGGTGAGTTTGGCGGACTGGGAACAGGTAAAGGGTGGTTTCGCTATCCCAATGACATATATATAGATAGTAAAGACATGATCTACATTGCCGATACCTTAAATAATAGAATACAGGTCTTGAAGGTAAAGATCGGGAAGTAATATACATCATTTTTTTCTTGACACCTCTTTTCCATTATGTTTAAATTTAAATCATAAAAAAAAAGAATTTTTATCCTAACAAATCAGGTACTATAGCCACAGAGTTCACAGAGAACACAGAGATAATTTTTTATAACTCTGTGTTCTCTGTGAACTCTGTGGCAAATTATTAAATTTAATAAGTGAACTATTACGATTGTCAGAGCAAAATGGAAAAATTTTCTATAAAAGAGGTTATTGAACAGGCTGTTCAGACAGAAAAACTTGGCTATAAATTTTATAATAGCATGGCAAAGAGATTTAAAGAGAATGACAAACTGAAAGAACTTTTTGAAATCCTTGCAGAAAAAGAATTACAGCATGAAAAGACCTTTTCTGAACTAAAGGAGATAACAGGAGATGAAGAACCGGAGGGATGGGAGGTTGTCTCTCAATATTTAAGGGCTATTGTTGAATCAGAGTTCTTTCTTGGCCAGGCCAAATCCCTGTTATTACTTAAGGATATGAAAACAGCAGTAAAGGCTATTCATCTTGCTATCGGTTTTGAAAAAGAGACATTACTTTATTTTTATAGTATAAGAAAGCTAATAAAGGCAAGAAGGATAATAGATGAGATCATAAATGAGGAAAAAAATCATATTATATGGCTTAATA
>QIDP01000163.1 GCA_003229375.1 Nitrospirota bacterium | reverse complement strand
ATTAAATGATCAAAGGAGATAGTTAATGGAAGTAATTATCGGCATTCTGAGGGAATCGTGGGATATTTTGATGGAGTCATCCATATACATTCTATTTGGTTTCTTCGTAGCCGGGCTTCTTTATATCTTTGTTTCACCGGAAAAAATTGCTAAATATCTGGGAAGAGGGAAAATTCGATCTGTAATATACGCCTCCTTTTGGGGCATTCCTATCCCTCTTTGTTCCTGCGGGGTTCTTCCAACCGCTGTTTCATTAAAGAAACAGGGGGCAAACAATGGAGCAAGCATAGCTTTTTTGATTTCTACCCCGGAATCCGGTGTTGATTCCATTGCTATAACCTATGCCCTTTTTGACCCTATTATGACCATTGCAAGACCAATATCTGCATTTATTACAGGGACAACCGCAGGTATTTTAGAAAATATATCCGGTAGTAAGTCCGAATCATACGTTAATTTGACGCAGGAAACCTGTAAGGTCGATGGTTGTTGTTCGGGTGATAATTGCAGTGAGGATGAACATAAAAGACACCATTCATTTTTAGAAAAATTATGGGCCGGATTAAAGTATGCCTTTATAGACCTTATAGGTGATATTGCAAAATGGCTTATTATAGGAATAGTAATTGCCGGACTGATTTCATATCTTATCCCTCCAGACTTTGTAGTAAAATACCTGGGAGGAGGAATTCAGTCAATGATAATCATGTTAATAATAGGTATCCCTCTTTATATTTGCGCCACAGCATCGACACCTATTGCTGCTGCATTGGTTTTAAAAGGGATGAGTCCCGGGGCAGCTCTTGTATTTTTACTTGCAGGACCGGCCACCAATACAACATCCATACCTGTTATCACTAAGTTTCTTGGTAAAAAAGCAACAGGTATCTATCTGGCAACCATCGCAGTTATGTCATTGATACTGGGATTAACATTAGACTATGTCTATTTGGCTTTGGGAATTAAGGCATTTGCACTTTCAGGACAGGTAAAAGAAATATTCCCGGCATCGGTTCGGATAATTGCTTCTCTGTCTTTGATCCTTCTAATGATTAATGGTCTATGGCATGAATATAAGGAGAAAGGTGAAGGGTGAAGGGTGTAAGGGAAAAGAGTAAAAAAATAAAGTAAGCGTTCACAGAACACTGAAATTGGAAATTAGAAAAAAATGAATAGCTGCAATATGATAACACAAATTTCCAATTTCCAATTTCAAACCGTGAACGGTTACGATTTTAGTAAAGTTCCAATCTTCTGCCTTCCACCTCGCTTACACCCCTCTCACCTTTATCAATTCATCGTATGCCTTGTTGATCTCTCTGAATTTTTGGTTGGCGAAATCGATGAGTTCCTTTCCAAGATGTGAAACCTTGTCAGGGTGGTACTGTGCAGCCATTACCCTATAGGCCTTTTTTATTTCCTCCGGAGAAGCCTCTTGCCTGAGACCGAGTATAGAGTAGTTATCAGTTCTTTGGACCGATAAATACTTGTTCTTGATCCTCTGGTGTTCCTCATCAGGTACACCGATCAGTGAGGCGACAGTATTAATCTCCCTCTGTTCTGCATCAGTGATAATGTGATCTGTTATTGCTATCTGGTATGCCAGGTCCAGAAGGAGCATCCGGATTTCATAACCTGCATACTGCCTGAAGGCATGGCAGATTTTCCATAGATCCGGATTTACTTTTTCTGTCTCCTTTATTATTCCATATATATATTCCAGGTCTTGTCCGCTGTAGCCAAGTTTTTGGGCAAAGAAATTGCGTATTGTCCGCACCTCCTCCGGATTTATGCGACCATCAGCCATGGCTATCTTTGTCATTATAGCTGCAAGGTTTGTCACGAAAACTGTCTCCTGGTTGATATGATTCGGTTTCGATAGCCCCGTATCACGCGTATTTTTTGTTACCATGTGCTGTAAAACTCCCCCCACCACAGCACCCAGAGGCCCACCCAACAAAAGCCCCATTCCTGCACCTAAAAGCCAGCTCATATCCCCTCCCCGTAAGTGTTTAGCCGTTATAAATTTCCATATAACAAATTTAAATTTTTCTTAGCTATATCTTATAGCTAAACTTCTTCTATGCCGGTTATTACTTTACAGTCCCTTAAAGACCAACCAAAAAGAGAATAGGCAGTGCAATAGAAGCCAGGCTGGATATAACCATAATCGTTCCTATTAATACGGCACCGGCCTTCTCTGATAGAGATAATCCCTTTTCAGTTTTTATGGAATTACCGTAAAGGTCTTTTTGATATTTCAATGTGACATCATTTTTTGTATTGTTAGGATTAAGCTGCTTAAATGAAGCACATGAATACGATGCAAAAGATATATACAACACAACTATTAAACTAAAATATCTGAATAAAATATGTTGTTTATTCTTTAAATTTAGCAAAACCAGGCCCTTATTCTAATTAAAATTTCACCATCTCTAACTCTAAAGACTATAATAGTTAATGTCAATAGTTTTTGAATTTTATTTATAGGTATGGGAGATTAGAGAAAAGGCAAAAAAAGTGGTGTAACCAACCTCAAAACCCTTTATAATAAAGGAAACACCCATGCTGAGGAGTCGGCACAAAGGGGAATGAAAAACAGTGCTACGGTGTTGCAGTACTGCGGTTAGGGGAATAGATGAATGTAGGGGGTGGCATGGACAAACTTGTTTGTCCGTGCGAGAGAGTGAAAGGGGATTTTCATGGGAAATTAACAAATAGGAGGAAATTATGGATTACGAGGCAATAATAGGTCTGGAGGTACATACACAACTGCTCACAAAGTCGAAGATCTTCTGTTCTTGCAGTACACAATTCGGTGCAAAGCCGAATCAGCATACCTGTCCTATCTGTCTGGGTATGCCGGGGGTCTTGCCTGTCCTCAACAGGGATGTTGTAGAGTTTACTATAAGGACTGCATTGGCCACCAATTGCAGAATCGCCCCATCCAATAGATTCGCCAGAAAGAATTACTTCTACCCTGATCTCCCCAAGGGGTATCAGATATCCCAGTATGAACTCCCTCTTGCAATGGATGGCTATATCGAAATAGGCTCCAATGAAACGAAAAAGAGGATAGGGATAACCCGTATCCATATGGAAGAGGATGCAGGGAAGCTTATACATGGTGAGAATCTTGGACATCCTGACAGCAGCTATGTCGATTTTAACAGGACAGGGGTTCCCCTTATGGAGATTGTAAGCGAACCTGATATCCGTGCGCCGGAGGAGGCACGGGAGTATCTATTGAAGCTGAAGGCCATTCTGGAATATATCGAGGTATGTGACTGTAATATGGAGGAGGGAAACCTCCGTTGTGATGCAAACATATCTGTTAGACCCGAAGGGAGAAGGGAATTCGGGGTAAAGGCAGAGTTAAAGAACATGAATTCCTTCAAGAATGTCCAGAGGGCATTGGAGTATGAGATAAAGAGACAGGTTCAGACCCTTGAGAAAGGGGAAGAGATTGTTCAAGAGACAAGGCTCTGGGATGTGAATAGTGAGAGAACCATATCCATGAGGAGCAAGGAGGAGGCACATGATTATAGATATTTTCCTGAACCGGATCTCGTTCCAACCGTAATAAGTGAAGATTGGATCGAGGATGTCAGAAGTAAACTCCCTGAACTCCCGGATGCAAAGAAGGAACGTTTTGTGAGGGAATACGGAATCCCGGAGTATGATGCAGGGGTGCTGACCTCTTCCAGATCCCTGGCAGACTATTATGAGGCGTGTGTAAGATTATTCCCTAACCCTAAAATCATAAGTAATTGGGTGATGGGGGACATATTAAGGGAATTAAAGGATGATGAAAGAGGGATCAGCGAATGTCCTATTACCCCCGGGCATCTGACAGGGATGCTGAGGATGATAGAGGACGGGAGAATTAGCGGTAAGATAGCCAAAATTGTATTCGAGGAGATGTACAGATCAGGAAAGATGCCTGATGAGGTTGTGAAGGAGAAGGGATTGGTTCAGATATCTGATGAGGGGGAATTACTCATATTTGTAGATCGGGTGATAGAAGAGAATCCCGATATGGTGGAAGCCTATCAGAAAGGGAAGACTAAACTCTTTGGTTACTTTATTGGAGAGGTGATGAAGGCAAGTAAGGGAAAGGCAAATCCGGCGCTGGTCAACAAGTTTTTGAAGGATAGGTTGGATTGTAATGTTTAGGGCTCGCCCAAACAGGATTTCTTGTGCTTATTCGGTATTAAATCATAACTTATTGTAATTTATGTTATTACTTCCCGAAGGTGTTTGAATCTTCTAATCCCTTTATCCCATTTGGCACATAAGAGATGTTGTAACCCCCGGCCTATCTGTATTGTAATACAAGCTTGAGGCTTGTATACTACCTTTATTCATTATTTTTCAATTGGTTATATGTTTTTCGAAAAAAATGATTTCAGAGGATTAAACGGCACAAATATTGAATATGAAAATGTATAGATTTTTCTTTTCAAATTCTGATATAATAATATGCATTCATTCTTGAGGAAATACTCATGTCGACAAGTCGGCATAAAATGGTATTTTCAGGTGAACAGAAATATGATAGGATTTACAACCGGAATAAGCATAATATTAAACATCTCTCTTGTATTAATCTTTCTATGCCAAACCTATACCTCTTTTTATTTCCTGGCAGAAAAAGACCGGGAGATCAGGAAACTGGAAGAGGAATATTTTGAAGAGAAGTTGATATCCGGGGAATTAGATATCAAGCTCCAGATTCGTAATATAATAGATAGTTACAGAACCGGCCTCACGCCTAATGAGAGGGAACATCTTGCTGATGTCATATACAGTCAAGGGATAAAATATGGCTATGACCCTTTATTCTTAGCAGCGATAATTAAGACAGAAAGCTCCTTTTATAATGGGGCTATCTCCACTGCCGGAGCAAGGGGGCTTATGCAGATACTTCTGCCGACCGGCAGAGAGGTTGCCCGGGAAACTAATGTTGAGTGGGAAGGAAAGAAAACACTTCATACTCCCCATCTTAACATAACACTGGGAACACATTACCTCTCAAAACTTGTCCGGAGGTTTGATGATCTTGGATTGGCACTAGAGGCATACAACAGAGGTCCTGCAAGGGTTACCAGAATACTGAATAAAGGGAAATCTCTCTCCCATAGATATTCTGAAAAGGTCTTTAATAATTACAGACAATTGAAGAATAATGGTAAGGCATAGAAATCTAAACTGATAGCTTTTCTTCTCTCTCCTGTTCCTCTTTACACTCTATACATAGAGTTGCTACAGGACGGACAATTAATCTCTTCTCTCCTATCTCCTCTTCACACTTTTCGCATATTCCAAAGGTCTTATTCTCTATCCTTTGAAGCGCCTCATCTATTTTCTTTATCAATTTCCTCTCTCTCTCCCTCAACTTCAGCATAAAGTTACGGTCAGACTCAGATGATGAGCGATCCACTGTGTCGGGGAGTTCCTCTTTCCGAACGTGCAGACCATCATTTAAGGTCTTATTTGCATCCTCAAGAAGTTCCCGCCTCCTTTTTAACAGATCCTTCTTAAAGAAATCTAGTTGACTATTTTCCATTCTTTATTACCTCTTAATATTATGGGTAAATGAGGATGACTCATCCCCTCATAAACTAATACATTAATTTAACGCCAATAAGGGGATATGTCAAGTATAAAATTTGACAATCTGTTCTGAACACTTATATTGAGTTTAAGGAGCTATATAAGAGATTAAGAGGCGGGGTTATGAGAATATTTATTATTATATTATTAAGTATATCAATTGTATCCTATTCAGGTTGTGAAGACAAAGAGGAGGCAGGGAAGAAAAGGGAGGCAGAAGCAGAGGCGCTTTATAATGAGGCCGGGAGGCTGGATAAACTAGGAAAAGAGATAGAAGTATTCAGGATATACGATAATATAGCGAAAAAGTATTCAGGTACAGAGGTACTGGAGAGGATCAAAAAGAAACTTGAGCCAGGAGGATATTCACCGGGGACATTACTCAAATCATGGACCTCGAGGCAGATGATTAAGCTAGAAAATATACTCATCTCATATAAGGAGAAAAAGGGATCTTACCCTACAGGCTATGAGATAAAGCGTCCCCTTGATGCATGGGGCAATGAGATCAGATTTGAGATAGCTGATTCGGATAAATCGTACGACTTTACTATTATCTCATTGGGACCCGATGGTATTAAAAATAGTAGTGATGATTTTATCCTGCCGCATAAGAGGGATGAAGAGGATAGATGGCAAAGGGAAGATAGAGATATCTCCTTTAATATAGAGGAAGTAAAGAAATTAAATACGATTCACAGGAAGGAGGAGAAAGACGAGATTATCCTCTCCATCGAAGAGTTAGGAAAACTTGGACAACAATAAATCAGGTTGTTTAGACTGTAGTCTGTTAGGACTGCGCAAGACTCCGCTCTGAGCTTTGTATTATCCCGCATATTTTTTCCTCACTATTCAGCTAAATACCTATAGACTATCCACCTGAGTAGTTACCCTATTTTTTTGTAAAGAGAAACTCAACCCTCCTGTTTTTTGCCCTATTCTCAGGGGTATTATTTGGTCCTAATGGTTTATTATCTGCAAAGCCTATAGCCATCAATCTCTCCTGTGGTATAGACCCCCCCTCCATGATATATCTAAGGACAGTAGTTGCCCTAACCGCTGAAAGCTCCCAGTTTGAAGGAAAGCGATCAGTAGATATAGGGATATTATCTGTATGACCCTCAACAGAGAGATGAAGGGGCGCCTCCTTCATAAGTTTAACTATACCATCCAGCAATGGTAATGCCTCATTCTTTAATTCTGCTGAACCTGCACCAAAGAATGTTTGTCCTTTTACCCTTATCCTTACCCCATTAGATTCTGTTATAATCTTGATACTTTCTCTCAAACCTGTCTTAGCTGCTACATCTCTGAGCTCATCGGCTATTTCTTCCTTTTTCTTTTTTTCCTTTACTTTTGCGGTACTTGTTGCTACCTCTGCCCCGGCAGATGGCCCCTTCAGTGTTGCCTGATACTCACCCCTTGTCTTGGTCTGGACCCCGAATGCCTGTTGAACCGATCCTAACATATCCCGAAACTTTACGATATCCATATTTGCAAAGGAGAGGAGGAGGACAAAGAAGGTCAACATCAATGTAGAGAGATCAGCAAATGTTACTACCCACGCCGGTGCTCCTGATGGACTCTTTTTGGCGCCATTGATCATGGCAGGCCTTTTTATCTCCTCTTCCTCCTCTGGCTTTTCAACAACAACCTTTTCTTTTGTCATTTTTGTTCTCTCCGGCACCTTCTGGTTCCCCTAAGAGAAGTGCCTAAAAGGAGCTAAACTTAATAAAATAATCTTTTAACTTTAGTTAACTTTCGGCACTTACTTATTACTCGTTTTTCTCAGATCTCAGATTTGGAGCGAGAAATATCTCTAATTTGTCTTTAACAATCATTGGATTATCCTGATTGGATAAGGACATTATTCCTTCAATTATCAATTCCTTGACAAGGGATTCCTCCTTTGATCGCTGCTCCAGTTTCTTGGCAATAGGTATAAATAACAGATTTGCCACTACAGCTCCATAGAAGGTAGTAAGAAGGGCTACAGCCATAGCAGGGCCTATAGCTGATGGTTCTGAGAGTGTCCTCAACATTTGAACCAGACCGATAAGGGTACCTATCATGCCAAATGCAGGGGCAAGAGCCCCCATCTGTTCAAATATTTCCTGCCCCGTACCATGCCTTTCCTTCAGAAGTGACAGTTCGGTAGTCAATATATTTCTTATAGTGCCTGTCTTACTTCCATCTATCATAAGTCTTATTCCCTTACTTAAGAATTTATCCTCAAATTGTTCCTTTTCCAGTGCCAGAACACTATCCTTGCGAACCTTTGCCGCAAGGTCTACAAATCTATTTATAATGTCTTGAGGAGACTTCAGCTTTACTGAAAAGGCATTCATTGCCACTTTAAACGTCTTAAGCACAGAGTTCATCGGGAACATTATAAAGGTTGCAGCGATTGTCCCTCCAAAGACTATAAAAATACCCGGTACATTAAAAAAGGCAGATATTCCTGATTCACCCATGGCAAGTGAAGTAAATATCAACCCAAGGCCTAAGAGAATTCCTCCTATAGTTCCTATGTCCATTGGCATTACTCCTCTAAGGATATATCCTCTATTTTTATCCTCATCTTTTTTGCCAGCTCCTCATAAGAAGAGCCCCTTATTATTTTATTGAACTGTGATCGATAGTTGTTTATCATGCTTACCCCCTCTACTGCAAAGTCGTAGACCATCCATTTATTCCCATTTTTTATCAATTTATAATCAATAGGGATATCATCATACTCCTTTCTTGTGATATTTGTCCTGACAATCGCATAATTCCCTTCTACAGATTCATTGGCATAAACCACTTTTTCATCTTTGTATGATTCGATCTTATCGATATAAGAATTCTCCAGCAACTTACTGAATATCTCTACAAACTCCTTTTTCTCTTCCGGTGTCCTCTTTCTCCAATGCCTGGCAAGGGATCTCTTAGACATCTCTTCAAAATCGAATCTCTCCTTCATTGCCTCTCTTAGGAGTTTACGTCTCTCTTCCTTTTTGTCCGGCTGTTTAAGATCCTTATTCGATACGATCTCAATCACCTTAGAGATAGTTCTCTTCAATCCCTCTGTTACCTCAGAAGGGAATACCTTACATATGTTTACAGTATGGAGGAGTGCCACTATAAATATAATAACTCCTCCTTTCTTTGTCATCTTCATTTTCTTATCTCCTCTATATTTCCAGATAACAAATTACACTGCGTTATCAGTCGAAATCCTCGACGATGTGCTACTCAGTAAGGGCAGGCGTAAAACCTGCCTCTACCCGAATTTCTCCTTCTATCCTTGTGTAATTTATTATCTGAAAATCTATCATTATTTTTCCCCTGTTGCATGAGATAGATTTGCCAGGGCTATATTGTAATTATAAATTGATTTGAAATGCTCTACTTTCATCTTTGCATGTGCTGCAAGTGCCTCGAATATCTCTTTTGCAGGCCCGATACCCATGTCAAAATTTGCTACAGCAATTACCAGCCATTTCCTGGCTGCCTTATATGATTTCTTGGTGGATATGATATTGTTCTTTGCCTCCTCAGCCTCCAGATATGCCTTTTTCACCTGTAATGGTATACCTGCTTCAGCAAATTCTCTAGTCTTCGCAAGCTTGAGTTTCTCGGCATAGGCAGTCTCTACCTTTGCCTTTGTTATTCCAAAATCAATATCCCATTTAGCCCCGACAACCACGCCGGCATACAAATGATTAAACTCATCAGTGATAAAAGGATTCTTGATCCTTGTCCTTTCACTGGCCTGGGCATAAGAAAAGAGACCCCCAAGGAATATAGAGGGGTAATAATCGCTCCTTGCCACCTTGACAAGTGATTCACGGGCAAGGAGCCCTTCCTTTATCTGGGTAAATTCCGGCCTCATCTTTTTTGCCTTTTCTATATGTAAACTAAGATCCCCTGTCTCCTTATCAACCTGTTTCAAGGTGGCCGAGGCTATATCAAAATCTATATCCCCGGTTATACCTACATACATCTTCAAGGCGCTATGGGCAAGCTTTATGGATTTTTCAACCTCTTGCAGATGTCTTTCCATCTCGCCATAATAGGTATTCAGTTTGTGCAGATCAGCCTCATCCACATTTTCAGAATCCCTTTTCAGGAGATCATTGATCTTATCTTGAGCAGTATCAAGATCCTGCTTGACATTCATAACAATCCTTCTGATCTCCCTTGCCAAAAGCAGGCCATAGTAATACTCCTTTATCTTTAACACAATATCTGTTGCCTTTTGTGTCACCATCGCCTTCTTTACATTGATACCATGGGCAGCGGCCTTGAGACCGCTGCTGATCTTTCCAAAGGTATATAAGGGTTGAATCATATTAACATCTATTTTCTCAAAATCTGACAATCCATTAACTTCAGTGACCTGATCCGGTGAATAGATATGATCACCCCGCGCCCTTTGAACCGGTCCCACCATACCGATGAATGTCAGTTTAGGGAAACGGTTTGCATTTACCTCCCTCAGCTTTGCCCTTGCTATCTCTAAATCATATTCCTTTTCTTTAATCTCTGGGCTTGCTATTAGAGCTCTCTTTATGCACTCCTCCAGTGTCAGTAACACCTCTGTTGAAGAATTGACCTCCCTGGCATAAGGACTTTCATTTTCAAAGGGAAAAAGCAGAAGATAGAATGCAAGCATCACCCATGCAGATATTTTCTTCACCAACATATCCTCCCTAAATCTACACCTTCCCGAATATATATTTACTCAGAAGCTCTTCAATATCGAGAGCAGATTCTGTCTCCCTGATCATTTCTCCAGGCTTGATTATCCTGTCCGAGCCGCCAGGGCTGATCTTAATGATCTTGTCTCCGATCAATCCTCTGGTCTTTATTGAGGCGATGACATCCTCCTGGAGTGCAACACCCGAATCTATCTTCATGGCTATCTTTGCCATATCTTCGTTCAGTGTTATATGTTCAACCCTTCCAATCTCAACCCCTGCTATCTCTATAGCAGCGCCTTCTCTCAATCCTGAGACAGAATCAAATTTAGCATAGACTGTATAGCTATCACTACCGATGATTTCGACATTTCCCAGCTTTACCGATAGATATATAAGGCAGAATATCCCGATTAACACAAAAAGACCCACGACTGCCTCGGTACTGAATCTCTTCATATAATCTCCTCCTTTTTCCCCCCGGATATAAACTCTGTTACTACCGGATTGGTAGACTTCTGGATATCTGCTGATGTCCCTGACTCAGCAATAACCCCATTGTTCAACATAGCTACATGATGAGCTATACCAAAGATATCAGGTATTTCATGACTTACCACCACAGCAGTAAAACCAAACTTCTTATGCATCTCTAATATCAGATTATATATTGCATTTTTCATTATCGGGTCCAGCCCTGTAGTTGGTTCATCAAAAAGCATTATCTCCGGACCCATTATGAGCGCTCTTGCAAGACCGACCCTCTTCTTCATACCTCCGCTGATCTCAGCGGGATATTTATATCCCATCCCTTCAAGACCGAGCTGTGCCAGTTTCTCATCGACCAGCTTTCTAATCTCATTCTCTTTCAGTCTGGTCTTCTCACGCAAAGGAAAGGCGATATTATCATAGACCGTCAAAGAATCGAAGAGGGCTGCCCCTTGAAAGAGTATACCAAATCTGTTTCTTATTTTATTAAGATCCCTGTTATTAAGTCTTGAAATATCCGTGCCTTCTACCAGTATTTGACCGCTATCAGGTTTTAAGAGTCCTATGATGTGTTTGAGGAGAACACTCTTGCCACCCCCGCTTCGTCCGATGATCGCGGTTGTCTTTCCCTTTGGTATCTCTAAAGTGATCCCCTTTAGCACCTCTTGACCATTAAATGTTTTATATACATCTACCAATTTTATCATATCAGCCTCTATAGCATTACAGAGGTTATAAAATAATTACATATCAGGATCAATACTGACGATAAAACCACTGATACTGTTGTTGCCTTGCTAACCCCTTCTGCACCAAAACCCGTGTAGTATCCCTCAAAACAGCTCACCCAGCTAATTATTGCCCCGAAACTTACTGACTTCACAAATCCGAGATGAATATCCTTAAAGACGACCCTATTCTGCATCTCCCCGAAGAATGTCCCTGGATTTACCCCCATTAATTCTACCCCTACAAGATATCCACCGAGGATCCCGATAATGTTAAAGATAGCTGTCAGGAGCGGTACTGCTATGATCCCCGCAATAATTTTGGGAACAACAACATATTTGACAGGATTTATCGCCATTGTATCAAGGGCATCAAGCTGCTCGGAAATCTTCATAATCCCTATTTCTGCCGCCATTGATGAACCTGCCCTCCCGGTAACCATTAATGCCGAAAGTACCGGGCCAAGCTCCCTTATCATACCGAGTGCAACAGCATAACCCAGCAGACCTTCTGACCCGACCCTTGCCAGGGTATAATAACCCTGTAATCCGAGTGCCATCCCTGTAAATAACCCTGTAAGTATAATGACAAAAAGGGATTTTACACCGATAAAGTGTATTTGTTTTATTATATGGCCGGGCTTAAAAGGTGGTCTTACTGCTAATGAGATGGCAGAGGAAAAGAAGATGACCATTCTCCCTGTCCTTTTTAAAAAACCTATAAAAATATTTCCGACCTTTTCCAAGATAAATATGAACATTGCAGAAAAAAATTATCATCTTATAGCAGATTAGTCAATAGATAAAATATCAAATATCAAAATAAACAATTAAAAAGTAAATATATTTTCTCTCTTTCGTGTTTGAGTTGAGTCACTCAACTTTTTCACGAAAGAACCATAAAAAATAAGTAACTGTGAACGGTTACTTCCTATACTATTGCATTACTCAGATTGGCAAACTCCTGAAGGCTCAATGTCTCCCCTCTCCTTGAAGGATCAATCTCTGCAATTCTGAAGGCATCTTTTAATCTGTCGGGAGGTATATTGATGGCCTTCAAACTGTTTCTCAGTGTTTTTCTGCGTAAAGCAAAGGCATATCTTACAATCCTAAAAAAGAGATCCTCATTCATTACCTCTACCAGTGGTCTTGACAATGGTGTTATTCTTACCACTGCTGAATCTACCCCGGGTATTGGTCTAAATGACTCCTTAGTAACATTCAGTACTATTTCTACATTAGAAAGATACTGGACAAAAACAGAGATGGAACCATAATCCTTTATCCCTGGCCGCGAGGTTATTCTATTGGCTACTTCCTTTTGCAGCATAAGGAGCATCTCCGGTATGATCTCCCTTTTCTCAAGGAGTTTAACCATAATAGGTACGGAGATATAATAGGGGAGGTTTGATATTACCCTGAATTTCTCTTGTAATCCTCTGTAATCAAAGGTAATGGCATCGGTATGGATTATCTCTACATTGGAAAAATTGGCAAGATGATCCTTTAAAAACCCGCACAGATCCTTATCCAGTTCAAGGGCGATTACCCTCTTTACCCTCTCTGCAAGGGCATATGTAAGAATCCCCTTCCCCGGACCTATCTCCAGGATTGTCTCATTCTCATCAAGATTTGCTATACGGATTATATCCTCTACCACAGAATCGTCCACCAGAAAATTCTGGCCAAGTCTCTTCTTTGGATATCTTTTAACTGAATTTCCCATGCACCAACCCTGCAGCTAATCTTAATGCCTCTATGAGGCTCGATGGATCTGCTGCCCCCTTACCAGCTATGTCATAAGCCGTCCCATGATCTACCGATGTCCGTATAACCGGAAGTCCAAGCGTAACATTCACCCCTTTTCCAAAGGAGGCCATCTTTATAGGGATCAACCCCTGATCATGATACATCACGATCACTGCATCAAACCCCTCTCTCCCGGCAGGTGTAAATAGGGTATCTGCAGGGAACGGTCCCTCTATATCTATCCCGCTTGAACAGGTCTCCTTTACAGCCGGGATTATCTCTGTAATCTCCTCATTCCCGAATATCCCCCCCTCTCCACCATGTGGATTCAGTGCAGAGACAGCAATATGCGGGGACTTTATCCCGAATGACCTGAGGGAAGAGTGAGTCAACCGGATTATCCTTGTTATCCTTTCCTTCTTTATCAGATCACTCACATCTCTCAGAGGAGTATGAATTGTGACAAGTACTACCCTGATATCCCCGCCTACAAGCATCATGGCATAATCCTCGGTTCTGGTAAGCTCTGATAGGAGTTCTGTATGACCTGCATAGGAATAACCGGCCAAATGGAGGCCTTCTTTATTTATGGGTGCAGTAGTAATGGCATCAACCTCTCCTTTCAAGACAAGATGAGCAGCCTTTGTGATATATTCCACTGATGCCTTTCCTGCCAACCTGTTCACCTTTCCCTCCTCAACCTTATCATAATCTATGTTGTGGAGGTCAAGGACATACAATCTCTCACTTAGGGCAGATATCTCATCTATTCTCTGTATACTGCAGATCGTTACAGGTATATTAAATCTCTTATTCAGTCTCTCCAAAAATCTGTAATCACCTACAACTATCGGGGTACAGAATTTAAAGATATCCTCTCTTCCTGCCTTAAGTATGATTTCAGGGCCAATACCCGCAGGATCACCCATTGTTATAGCTATGATAGGGAGTCTTCTCATAGGATCAAACCTCAATCAATACACATTTATTTTTTCTTTTGCTACCCTAACATTATCATAAATAAAAGCAAAAGAAAAACCCCCGGGTGAGGAAAAGAGATCCCGGCATACCCTCTCTTCACCGGGAATTGCTCGGATGTCCTGCGCATTTGACAATATAAACAATAAATGTTAATTTTTTACGTATTATTATAGATGTATAATTAACATTTCTGGTAACATATTCATCCCCCCTTTAGCAAAGGGGGGTGAGGGGGGCAGGGTAGCATGAAATTACTGATCGCCACTCATAATCCCGGTAAGGTACGTGAATACCGCGAGATATTTCACGATCTGCCTGTTAAGATAGTATCTCTGGATGAAGAAGGGATAACCATGGAGCCTGAGGAGACAGGGAAGACCTTCAAGGATAATGCTGTGCTTAAGGCGAGGGCCTTTGCCGGGGCTGGCGGGTTATTGACACTTGCTGATGATTCCGGCCTGGAGATAGACGCACTGGGAGGAGAACCGGGTGTCTATTCAGCTCGATATGGTGGTACCGGCAAAGATGAACATGTACGTAGATATGAAATAGTGTTGTCCAAATTGAAAGAGGTCCCATGGGAGAAACGAACAGCCCGTTTTCGCTGTGTTGTGGCCATTGCCACACCATCAGGCATGATAAAGACTGCCGATGGTATAGTAGAAGGCATGATTAGCCGCGACCCTAAAGGGTCTAATGGTTTTGGATATGATCCTATCTTCTTTATTCCTGAGCTTAATCAGACCATGGCTGAGATCTCTCCTGAAATGAAACATAAGATCAGCCACCGTGGAAATGCTGCACGGACATCCATTCCTATCATAAAAGAGATGAGATGTAAAATGTAAAAGTTATTATTTTTTAAAAAGCCCAAAAAAAATCTTGACATTATTTTTCGGTTTTGTTAATATCTTAATATTAGATTATTCCTACATTTGAATATGCAGGACATAGCCTGTCAGAAAAAAATCGATTAAAAAAGTAATAAAGAATGTGCAGTTTCTCTACTGTTAAAGACGAACAGTATTGAAGGGAGGTGGAATAAGAAGAGGAAAAGTTTAACAGATTTAATGAAAATAGGGTGGAATTTTCGAGGGTCTTGGAAATCGATAGTCCGATAAAAAGCCTTTTTAAAAAGATGGATCATGGATTTGGAAGGGAGTTAATATAGAGGTTTTTGGGGAGGACTATTAAATATTGTAAAGGAGGTTATTATATGCCAAGTTTTGTGATTAATGAAAAATGTGATGGTTGTAAGGGAGGGGATAAGACCGCATGTATGTATGTATGCCCTAATGATTTGATGGTATTGAATGTTGAGACCATGAAGGCATACAATCAGGAACCTGATGCATGCTGGGAATGTTATTCCTGCGTAAAGATATGCCCCAGTCAGGGTGTTGAGGTTAGAGCTTATTCAGACTTTGTCCCCATGGGCGGCAGCATTATACCCTTAAGAGGGACAGAAGACATTATGTGGACGATTAAATTCAGAAACGGGACACTTAAAAGGTTTAAGTTCCCTATCCGGACCACGGCTGAGGGGTCTATTGATGCGAAAAATGATGTGGCCGGAGATGGCCTGGATAACGAAAACCTCTATTCAGAAAAGGGTAAAACTCTACCTACACCTTAACATATAAACATAACTAACATAAAAAGTGAGTAAAGGAGGAAAATGATATGGCATTACCAAATAAGCCGTTAGGTGAGCTTCCAGCGGTAGTAGATCCGGAAATTGAAGAGCGTGAGGTTGATATTCTGTTTATCGGCGGAGGTATGGCTAACTGCGGAGCCGCTATTGAGGTAAAAAAATGGGCTCCGAATGCAAAGATTCTTCTGGTTGACAAGGCCGCTATGGAGAGAAGTGGCGCTGTTGCTCAGGGGCTTTCCGCTATCAATACATACCTTGGAGAAAATAAAATAGAGGATTATGTGAGGATGGTTAGGAATGACCTGATGGGTATTGTCAGGGAAGACCTTATTTATGATGTCGGCAGGCATGTTGATGACTCGGTCCATCTCTTTGAAGAATGGGGGCTGCCAGTCTGGAAACAAGCTGGTGATGAAGATAAGCCCTTAGCTGAGGGTGGGAAGCCTGTCAGGTCCGGTAAATGGCAGATAATGATTAATGGTGAGTCTTACAAGCCTATCGTGGCTGAGGCTGCTAAGGCTGCCTTGGGTATGGATAACATCATGGAGAGGGTATTTATCGTAAAGATCCTTCTCGATGCAAATAAGCCTAACACAATAGCCGGTGCTGTTGGATTCAGCACAAGGGAAAATAAGGTTTATGTAATCAAGTGCAAGACCATGCTGGTGGCCTGTGGAGGCGCTGTGAACGTATTCAGGCCTCGTTCAACGGGCGAAGGAATGGGTAGGGCCTGGTATCCTGTATGGAATGCCGGTTCAACTCATACCATGGCCATGCAGGTTGGCGCTGAATTGACCATGATGGAAAATCGCTTTGTACCTGCGAGATTCAAGGATGGATACGGTCCTGTTGGGGCATGGTTCCTCCTCTTTAAGTGCAAGGCAGTAAATGCCCTTGGCGAGGATTACATGGTTAGAAATAAAGATATGTTAAAGCAGTACGAACCATACGGAAGCGCGCCAGTCACTCCTACCTGCCTTAGAAATCACCTGATGCTTCATGAGATTAAAAGTGGCCGTGGTCCTATCTACATGAATACTGTTGATGGAATGGCGAAACTCTTTGAAGGTAAGGACAAGAAGGAGAAGAGACATCTGGAGGCCGAGGCATGGGAGGACTTCCTGGATATGACTGTTGGCCAGGCCGGACTCTGGGCAGGTATGAGTATTGCCCCTGAGGAAACAAATTCCGAGCTCATGCCAACAGAGCCTTACTTGTTAGGTTCACACTCAGGATGCTCCGGGATATGGGTAAGCGGTCCGGAAGATATTGGTCCTTCAGAGTGGAGTTGGGGATATAACAGGATGACCACTGTTAACGGTCTCTTCACTGCTGGTGATGGTGTTGGTGCGTCAGGTCACAAGTTCTCATCCGGTTCACATGCAGAAGGCAGGATCGCTGCAAAGTCTATGGCCAAATATATCCGTGACAATGCTGATTTTGCTCCTAGCCTGAAGAGCAGCGCTAAGGAACTCGCAGATGAGATCTATGCACCGGTTAAGCTTTTTCACGAGTTTAAAGACCTAAGCACGGCTCTGGATATTAATCCTAATTATATCAAGCCAAAGGGGTTATTAATGAGGCTTGTAAAGATTACGGATGAATACGGCGGTGGATGTTCTACCAATTATATCACGAGTGGAAAGCTGTTGGATAGGGCGATGGAACTTCTTGAGATGCTGAGAGAAGATTCACAGAAGATGGCTGCAGGCGATCTCCATGAATTGATGAGGGCGTGGGAGAATTATCATCGAATCTGGACGGTTGAAGCCCATCTCAGACATATTATGTTTAGGGAAGAATCCAGATATCCTGGCTTCTACTATAGGTCAGACTTCGACTTAATCGATGACGAGAACTGGAAGTGCTTCGTGAATTCAAAGTACGATCCAGAGACAGGTAAATGGGATGTATTCAAAAAGGAATACAAGCAGATAATACCTGCCTAAGAGTGGAAGTAAGCCTTCTAAATCTTCAGGCACCGTAAAGCTCGGTGCCTGGAGTTTTTTTAGCTCCTAATGATCACACGATTGGGGGCTAAAAAAACTCCAGGAACCTCGAACAAATTATTTAGGACTAAACAAAATTTGAATTCATAAGCTATCATAATAGTCCGTCCATTTTGGTCTTGCGAGCTTAATTATTAATATAGCTAAGTAACTAAATTGAGTTGGGGGGAGATTTATGGCAGAAGAAAAAAGCATTTTGGTTGTTGGAGGGGGAATCAGTGGAATAACTACTGCTGTGGAAGCTGCAGAAGTTGGTTATAAGGTAATCCTCCTTGAGAAGAGCCCATATCTGGGTGGAAGAGTAGCTAAGATGAATAAGTACTTTCCTAAGCTCTGTCCACCTTCATGCGGGCTTGAGATCAATTTCAAACGGATTAAACAAAATAATAATATTAAAATCCTTACTCAGGCAGAAATAGAAAACATATCCGGCCAGGCAGGGGATTATGATGTAACAGTAAAGTTGAGTCCCCGTCTTGTTAATGAGAAATGCACCTCATGTAACAAGTGCGTTGATGTGTGTCCTGTGGAAAGATCAAATGAATTTAATTATGGAATGGATAAAACCAGGGCGATTTACCTGCCTCATGAGATGGCCTTTCCTCTGAGATATGTGATCGATTCTGATGTTTGTGAAGGGGCTGAATGTGGCAAATGTGTTGAGGTATGTGATTACAAGGCCATTGATCTCGACATGAAGCCGGAGACTAGAAATATAAAAGCAGGCTCTATAGTTTATGCTACAGGCTGGAAGCCGTTCGATGCAGCAAGTATTGAAAACTTTGAATATGATAAGCAGCCAAATGTCATAACGAATGTTATGATGGAGAGACTCGCTGCTTCTAACGGACCGACAAAGGGCAAAATAGTGCGTCCCTCTGACGGAAAAGAGATTGAGAGCATTGCCTTTGTCCAATGTGCCGGTTCCAGAGATGAGAATTATTTGCCTTACTGCTCAACTGTATGTTGCCTGGCTTCTTTGAAACAAGCGATTTATGTGAGGGAGCAATATCCTGATTCCAAGGTCTATATATTCTATATTGATCTGCGTGCCCTTGGAAAGTATGAGACATTTTATCAACAGGTTCAAAAGGATGAAAATATCATCTTTCATAAAGGGAAGATTGCTAAGATTGCAGAGTATGAACCAACAGATGATTTGATTGTTGAAGGTGAAGATACAATTTCAGGAAATAAGATCAAGGAAAAGGTTAATATGGTGGTGCTGGCTACTGGAATGGCTCCTTCAATTGCAGATTCAAAGATCCCATCTGATATAACTTATGATGAATTTGGATTTGTCTTTAACGATCTTCAAAAGGCAGGAATCTATGCTGCCGGAGTAGCCAAGAAGCCCGTGAATGTTGCTTCATCAATTCAAGATGCTACTGGCATGGCCCTTAAGGCTATTCAATGTGTGAGGAGGTAAGACCATATGGACAAAAAGGTTGGGGTGTATATCTGCACTGGTTGTGATATAGGAGAATCCCTTGATATAGATAAGCTATCAACAGTAGCCACCAAGAAATATAAGGTCCCGATTTGTAAATCCCATTCATTTTTGTGTGGTGAAGAAGGGGTTGACCTTATTAAGAAGGATATAGAAGGAGAGGGCGTAAATACAGTCATAATAGCTGCCTGTTCGCCCCGTGTAAATTATGATGTCTTTTATTTTGATCCTTTATCAATAATATCAGAAAGGGTCAATTTAAGGGAACAGGTTGTATGGTGCCAAAAGCCTAAAAATGGAGAGGGTTCTGAAAAAGGTGAGACCGCTCAAGTAGATGAAGATATTCAGATGATGGGTGAAGATTACTTAAGGATGGGTATTGTAAAGGCCCAAAAGAGTGAGCTCCCCGAGCCTTTTAAGGAGGAGATGGCTAAGTCTATCCTTGTAGTCGGAGGCGGAATTACCGGGATGACTTCAGCCCTTGAGTCGGCAAAGGCCGGGTACCAGGTTGTTTTAGTTGAAAAGACCCCAAAACTGGGAGGGTTTATGGCCAAGCTCTACAAACAGTTTCCCAAGAGACCTCCCTATCATGACATGGAAGAGACCGGTATTGAATCGAAGATTAAAGAGGTTGAAGAGAATCAAAATATAAAGGTCTTTACCTCGGCAGAGATAGAGAAGATAGCCGGCGCCCCGGGGATGTTTGACGTCACTATAAG
Organism: Nitrospirota bacterium; assembly: GCA_003229375.1. Lineage (GTDB taxonomy): Bacteria > Nitrospinota > Nitrospinia > SZUA-224 > SZUA-224 > SZUA-224. The sequence continues at coordinate 15,289 of QIDP01000163.1, read as the reverse complement.
ACAAAATGGTAATTCCGAGACCATGAGGATGGGTTCGGTGATCCTGGCCGCAGGATGGAGGCCCTATGATGCTGCAAAGGTGGATCACCTGGGATTTGGAAAATACCCCAACGTTGTAACCAGCGTTATGATAGAGGAGATGGCGTTAAAGGGCAGGATCGTACGCCCCTCGGATGGAAAGGAAGCAAAGAAAATAGCATTTATTCAGTGTGCCGGTTCAAGGGATGAAAATCATTTACCATATTGCTCGGCGGTTTGTTGTCTTACTTCGTTAAAACAGGCAAAATATCTCAGAGAGCAGGATCCCGATACAGAGGTATATATCCTTTATAAAGATATACGATCTCCGGGTCAGCATGAAAACTTTTACAAGAAGGTACAGGAAGATGAGGGTATATTTTTCACAAAAGGAGAGATTACAGGGGTAGAGGAAGAGGCTGGAAATAATTTGATTATTGAGGCTGACGATACCTTGCTGGGAGAAAAGATCAAGTTAAAGGCTGATATGGTTGTTCTGGCAGTTGGTCTGGAGCCGAATACCAAGATATCTGAAGAGAAATTTGAGGCATTTAAAAAGGAGATGGCAGAAAAAGATGCAGCAGATCAAGCTGCCCCGGACAAGACTGAAAAAGAAGAGGAGATTATAGAGTCTCATAAGGTACCTAACATACTCCATCTTCAATACAGGCAGGGGCCGGAGATACCTGAGTTACAGTATGGGTTCCCGGACTCTCATTTTCTCTGTTTTCCTTATGAGACACGCAGGACGGGTATCTATACTGCGGGTTGTGCGAAACATCCTATGGATGGGGGTGCCAGCGCTGATGATGCAACAGGAGCAGCATTAAAGGCTATTCAATGTATGGAACTTACGGCTCAGGGAAAGGCGGTTCATCCCAGGGCAGGAGATCAGACCTATCCGGAATTCTTTCTGCAGAGGTGTACCCAGTGTAAACGATGTACCATAGAATGTCCTTTTGGTGTATTGGATGAAGATGAAAAAGGGACTCCAAAGCCAAACCCGACCCGATGCAGAAGATGCGGGGTCTGTATGGGGGCATGTCCGGAAAGGATAGTTTCCTTTAAAAACTATAGTGTCGATATAATCTCATCCATGCTTAAGGCTATAGATGTTCCTGAAGAGGATGAGGAGAAGCCGAGGATTGTAGCCCTGGTATGTGAGAATGATGCCTATCCTGCAATCGATATGGTTGGAATCAAACGTCTCACTTATAATCCGAATATAAGGGTTATTCCGCTCAGATGCCTTGGCTCAACAAATCTGGTGTGGATTGCTGATGCTATGTCAAAGGGTATAGATGGGTTAATCATGATGGGATGTAAACATGGTGATGACTATCAGTGCCATTTTATAAAGGGGAGTGAATTGGCAGAGGTTAGATTGGGAAAGGTCCAGGATACATTGAACAAACTCCAGCTTGAGGCTGAAAGGATCGAGATTCATCAATTCTCAATAGATGAATATAGTAAGATACCGGCTATCTTTGACAAGTTTCTGGAAAAGATAGATGAGATAGGTCCTAATCCATTTAAAGATTTTTAGTAACTGTGAACTGATATGATTTTTAGGAGATATGATATATGTCAGACAGATATATGGTAGAACCTGATTTAAAGGCTGTCAAAGAACTAACCGGTTCCGGGGCCGGGACACTAAAAAAGTGTTTTCAGTGCGCAACATGCTCGGTAGTATGTCCTTTATCCGGTGATACCAGGCCGTTTCCAAGGAAAGAGATGATATATGCTCAATGGGGGTTAATGGACAGGCTTGCAGGTAATCCTGATATATGGTTGTGTCATCAGTGCAATGATTGTTCCTTGCATTGTCCAAGAGGGGCAAAGCCAGGTGATGTCCTGGCTGCTGTGAGAAGATATAGTTTCACAAAGTACGCATTCCCGAAATTTATGGGTAAGCTCCTGGGTGATGCAAAAAATCTACCTTATCTTTTAGCTGTCCCAATAATTATCATGATTATTTTGCTCGCCTCTATTGGACACCTCAACATACCGGAAGGGGAGATCGTGTTCTCAAAATTTTTCCCTCTTTTTTATGTTGATGCCCTCTTTATTGCTGTCTCTATGTTTGCCTTGCTATCAGCCGGCATAGGGGTATTAAACTTTTGGAAAGACATGAATAAAAGTTCCAATCTCTGGGTGCCGAGTATGGGGCTTTTCCCCAGCATTATTTCAACCGCAACTGAAATATTCGGGCATAATAAATTTAAAGATTGCGGTGTAAACAAAGATAGATATAATGCTCACCTCCTTGTATTTTATGGTTTTGTAGGATTATTTATTACAACCAACATTGTCCTTGTATTGGTAGATTTCTTGCACGTTGAAACTCCTCTTTCTCTTATACATCCTGTAAAGATACTTGGAAACGTGAGTGGTATAGCGCTCTTTATTGGTATCACCCTGGTCGTCCTCAACAGACTCAAGAATAAGGATATAACATCTACTACATCTTATGATTGGACATTGATAGGGATGATATTTGCATTGGTAATAACAGGATTTCTAGCTGAGCTAACAAGATTGGCAGGGATTGCCTTTCTGGCTTATCCAATCTATTTCATTCACCTGGTAGCGGTTTTCTATATTATAGCTTATCTCCCCTATTCTAAACTGGGCCACCTGCTTTATAGAACTGTGGCAATGGTGTACTCAAAGTACTCGGGGAGGGAGCACTAATGGGAAAGAAGGTAAACTTTTAATTAATAGGAGGAAAAAAATGACCGGTTATCTTGTTTTTGTCATATTTTGCAGTATTTTGGCTCTTCTGTTTGCCCTATGGCGATCCAATTGGGTCAACAGACAGGAAGAGGGAACAGAAAAGATGATTGAGATTGGAAAGGCGGTTCGTGAGGGTGCCATGGCATTCCTTGCGAGAGAATACAAGGTCTTAGGTATATTTGTTATTATTGTCGCCATATTACTGGTTATTGCTAATATCATAATCGAAAACCCTCTGGCACCGACGCATCTTAAGAAATTCCTGGTCCTGACCGCACTCTCTTTTGTAGTTGGGGCAGTCTGTTCAGGATTAGCCGGCTTTTTTGGCATGCGGGTAGCCACTGCTGCAAATTACAGAACCACTAATGCAGCACGAAAGGGATTAAACCAGGCCCTGGGAGTAGCATTTAATGGCGGGGCAGTTATGGGGATGTCTGTTGTTGGGCTGGGTGTATTAGGACTAACCTCTTTATTTCTTATTTATACGACCCTTTTTGGAGAAACTGTCAGTATATTAAGGGGATTAGTTCTTCCGATCTTGAGCGGTTTTTCTTTAGGCGCTTCATCCATTGCCCTCTTTGCAAGGGTAGGCGGGGGTATTTATACCAAGGCTGCAGATGTAGGCGCTGACCTTGTCGGAAAGATAGAGGCAGGGATCCCGGAAGATGACCCAAGAAATCCGGCCACCATTGCAGATAATGTGGGGGATAATGTGGGGGATGTTGCAGGCATGGGTGCTGATCTCTTTGAGTCTTATGTGGGCTCGATTGTGGGGTCCATGGTACTCGGCGCAATGGCTGTAGGTGCGGGGATAAATCTGGTAATACTACCCCTTGTTCTTGCAGGTGTAGGTATACTCTTTTCAATAATAGGTACATTCTTTGTAAGAACCAAAGAGGGGGGCAACCCACAGACAGCACTTAATATAGGGACATTTGGAGCAGCGATCCTCATGCTAATTGCTTCCTATCCCATAATTAAAAAGATAGTTCCGGATCCATTTGTCTTAGGCGGGATAACATATGATGGAACAGGGATCTTTATGGCTACAGTTACCGGATTAATTGCTGGTGTTGCCATTGGCTTGCTGGCAGAGTACTATACAGCAGAATCAAAGACACCGGTACATAAAATTGCCGAGGCCTCAAAGACCGGTCCTGCTACAAATATTATAGCAGGGTTGGCCAATGGTATGCAAAGCACAGCAGCGCCCTTGATCGTCCTTGCAATTGCAATAGTTGTTGCCCATAAGTATGCAGGACTTTACGGTATTGCCATTGCCGCCGTTGGCATGCTGGCTACCACTGGCATACAGCTTGCTGTAGATGCATATGGTCCAATTGCAGATAATGCAGGTGGATGCGCAGAGATGGCCGGACTTGAATCTAAGGTACGCAAACGGACAGATAAACTTGATGCAGTTGGTAATACAACAGCGGCAATTGGAAAAGGGTTCGCAATAGGGTCAGCCGCCCTGACCGCGCTTGCCCTCTTCTCGGCCTTTATGCAGACCGCAGGGATTGAGTCTATAGATGTCAGCAAACCAATGGTTATGGCGGGTCTTCTTATTGGAGGGATGATGCCGTTTCTCTTCTCTTCTTTTGCCATGAAGGCAGTAGGTGAGGCGGCCTTTGATATGATAGAAGAGGTAAGAAGGCAGTTTCGTGAAATACCGGGAATTCTTAAGGGGACTGGAAGACCTGACTATGCAAGGTGCGTTGACATCTCAACTGCTGCAGCAATCAAAAAGATGGTCGCGCCCGGACTTCTCGCAATTGTGACACCGGTTGTTTTCGGATTCGTCGATAAAGAGATGCTCGGAGGAGTTTTGGCCGGTGTTACTGTATGCGGTGTTCTTATGGCCATCTTTATGTCAAATGCCGGAGGTGCATGGGACAATGCCAAAAAGCATATCGAAGCCGGCGCCTTAGGTGGAAAAGGGAGTGATCCGCACAGGGCAGCAGTAGTGGGAGATACAGTGGGTGATCCTTTCAAGGATACAGCAGGACCCTCACTCAATATTTTGATCAAGCTTATGAGTGTAGTCGCACTGGTTCTTGCACCGCTGTTTATTTAGTCGTTAGTATTTAGTCGTTAGTATTTGGTGGTATATAGTAAAACCAAAATATCAAAGACTAAAATACTATTCGCTATATAATTTGTTTAGAATTTTAGATATTAGGATTTAGGATTTAGGATTTAAATATACAGTAGTTTAAGGGTGTAAATAAGAAAGAAAGGACAGAATATGAACATCATTCTTTTTGGCCCCCCGGGGGTCGGTAAAGGTACACAGGCAAACAGATTAAGAGATAAATATAATCTTCTTCATCTTTCAACAGGGGAGGCCCTGAGGGCAGAGGTTAAAAATCAGACCGAACTCGGTCTCAAGGCAAAAGAGGCCATGGATAAAGGGGAACTTGTCTCGGATGATATTGTTGTAGGAATCGTTGTTAACGCTATAGGGAATGTGGGGGATGCAAAAGGGGTTATGCTCGATGGTTTTCCCCGGAATATCTCTCAGGCCATTACCCTTGATAAGGTCATGGAAGAGAAGAATCTTAAGATAGATTATGTTGTCAGTCTTGAAGCAGACAGGGATATTATTTTAAAGCGTCTGTCAGGTCGTCGTTCCTGTGAAAAATGCGGAAAGGATTATAACGTATTCTTTAGCCCCCCAAAGGTTGAGGGTAAATGCGATGACTGCGAGGGAAAGATAATAGGCCGCTCTGATGACACAGAGCAGGTGCATCGCGATCGTTTAAAGGTATATGAAGATCAGACAGAACCCTTAAAGAAGTATTATGCAGAAAAGGATCTGCTCTGTAATATTGATGGTATGGGTACTGTCAATGATGTCTTTGCTGATATAAGCAAAGTGCTGGATAGTAAATAAACAATTTATAAAGGAGGAATAGATATGTCAAGATTAGTTCCCCCCCATGGTGGTGGAGAGTTAAGGCCTTTATTGCTTAGTGGTGAAGAGCTTAATAAAGAGAAAGAAAAGGCTAAAGGATTGCCCCGGATCAAGATGTCTTCGAGAGAAACATCAGATCTGATTATGCTGGGTATCGGGGCATTTACACCTCTTGATGGATTTATGGGAAAAGAGGACTGGAAGGGTGTTTGCGATGACTATTTAATGAGCAACGGTCGTCTCTTCTGGCCAATACCTATAACCCTTTCAACAACAAAAGAACAGGCAGACAGCTTAAAAGAGGGATCAGAAGCAGCCCTCATTGATGAAGAGACCGGAGAGCTAATGGGAAGTATAACGGTCAAAGAGAAATATACCATTGATAAGGTCCACGAGTGCAAACAGGTTTTTAAAACAGATGACACAGAGCATCCTGGTGTTGCAAAGGTAATGTCACAGGGAGATATAAACATTGCCGGGCCTGTAAAGGTATTCAGTGAGAGCTATTATCCCGGGCAGTTCAAAGGTCTGTATATGCGTCCGGCAGAGAGCAGAAAGATGTTTGAGGAAAAGGGATGGAGTACAATAGCAGCATTGCAGTTGAGAAACCCTATGCATAGATCACACGAATACCTGGCAAAGATAGCTATTGAGATCTGCGATGGTGTGTTTATCCACCAGTTAGTAGGAAAGTTAAAGCCAGGGGATATACCTGCTGACGTAAGAACACAGGCCATTGATGTACTGGTAGAAAAATATTTTGTAAAAGATACATGTATCCAGGGTGGTTATCCTATGGAGATGCGCTATGCAGGACCACGTGAGGCACTCCTCCATGCTGTCTTCAGGCAGAACTTCGGGTGCAGTCATCTCCTTGTAGGACGTGATCATGCCGGTGTTGGGGAGTACTATGGTCCTTTTGATGCCCATCACATATTTAATGAAATTCCAAAAGGTTCACTTGAACTCCAGCCATTGAAGATTGACTGGACATTTTATTGCTTTAAATGCGATGGCATGGCCTCTATGAAGACATGCCCGCATGGTAAAGATGACAGGTTGATACTAAGCGGAACAATGTTAAGGAAGATGCTCTCTGAAGGGGCAGAAGTCCCTGATCATTTCAGCCGGCCTGAAGTGCTTGCGATATTGCAGGATTTCTACTCAAAGCTCGAGGACAAGGTTGAGGTCAAACTTCATAAATACGCAGAAGGAGCATAAAGAAGTATATACAATCACTTCAAAATTTCTTCCACTAGGTCCCGATCATCCTATCTTGGATTTCTAAGCAGGATGGTTGGGACTCCTCCCTTTTTTGAAAAAAACTTGCCTACCTCTGTAATTACCTTTTCCATAGCTCCTTTTTTTCCATAGCTCCTTTTCGAGCTTCAAGAGGGTAAAATAATGCTCTCTGAGTTGGGGAGGGAGCTCGTTTAAGAGGGCAAGTATTTCTTTTTTAGAAGGAGACTCTCTTCTCTTATATTTAGATACATCTTCACAAACCCCCTCAGTCTTTTTCTCCATTTTCTTAAAGAAATCAATGAGTGGGACATTCAATGCCTCTGCTATCTGCTCAAGGGATTTTTGTGTAAACATTCTTTTACCGCTCTCAAGCTGATTGATATAACCCTGTGTTAAGCCACTTCTAAGAGCAACTTCTTCCTGTGTAAGCCCCTTTCTTGTCCTTATTTTGCTAAGATTTTCACCAACTATATTATTTCTTTTCATCTTGAGAATTTTATAACACCCTGTTATTACTTACAAATACACTGTGTAATTTTTCTCTTGACATAAAATATTACACAGTGTTATGATAATGCGAAATATTGAATGGTATTATTCCTAAAACAGAAGCTCATGAGTCTTTAGATATGAGTAATTAGATAGGGAGGTATTATCCGAGATAGTTCACTTATGCCTCCAAATGTTAAGTTATTTTTGAGTGAACCCTAAAGGAGTAAGAAGAATATAAAAAAAATTACGGTTAATGGGATTTATGATGGTTGAGGTTAAAAAACTTGCCTCGCCGAAGGCAATGAATTTATATAAAGAAAGGGTGGAAAGAGATATGAAAAAGATAGCACGGTTTTCATTTATTATGGCGTTGACCTTATGCCTCGGAGCAGGATTGATGATTGGATGTGCTAGTGATGATGGGGGCGGTGGTGGTGGGGATCAGGCTGATAGAAATCCCTCTGTAGCAGTGAACGCTTCGCCAATCGAGGCGGGTGATGAGTGCCCCAATGGAGGCATATCAATCGATACGGGTATAGATGATAACGGCAATGGGGTACTTGATCTGGACGAGGTGGATGAAACCCAGGTTGTCTGTAACGGCGAGGACGGAGTAGACGGAGGACTGATAACTTTAATCTCCATAACCGATGAAGATCCAGGAGACAACTGCGCCGATGGCGGTAAAAAGATTGAGGTTGGCGTTGACAATGACGGCGACGGCGAGCTTGGCTCTGATGAGGTTGATGAAACCCATTACGTCTGTAATGGCGAAGATGGAATAGACGGACAGGATGGTCAGGGTGGACAAGACGGTCAAGACGGAGCGGACGGTACAGATGGTTTAACGACTTTAATTTCGATAACCGACGAGGCTTCCGGGGACAATTGCCCCAATGGCGGCATAAAGGTTGATGTGGGGCTGGACCATGACGGCGACGGAATACTCGATCCCGAAGAAATTGATGATACCGCATATGTCTGTGATGGTAATGACGCACCTGCCACTCTTATCTCAGTAAGCGATGCTGGCGAAAGCTGCACCAATGGCGGTAAAAAGGTCGAAGTCGGTATTGATAATAACGACGACGGAGTCCTCGACCCAGAGGAAGTTGATGATACCTGGTATGTCTGTAATGGCGAGGACGGTCAAGATGGTCAGGACGGCCTGACTTCTCTCATTTCCATAACAGATGAAGGTCCGGGAGACAATTGCCCAAATGGCGGCAAAAAGATTGAGGTTGGCGTTGACGATAACGCCAATGGAGTACTCGATTCTGATCCTAATGAAGTTTCTGATACCGCCTATGTCTGTAACGGCGCAGGTGGTGATGCAGATGGCCTGACAAGTTTAATATCAATAAACAAAGAGCCAGCCGGGCTCAACTGCGCAGATGGCGGCATAAAGATTGAGGTCGGACTGGACGATGACCGTGACAGAGGACTCAACCCCGAAGAAGTTGATAGCACAAATTACGTCTGCCACGGAGGCGACATCTTAACTTATACTGTCGGCGGCACGGTAAGCGGCCTTAACGGCACGGTGGTATTGCGGCTCAATGACGGCGACGACCTTGATATTACGGCGGATGGAGCATTTACCTTCTCCACGGTGTTTCATAGCGGCGCGATCTACAACGTTACTGTTGCAACCCAGCCCGCCAACCAGACATGCACGGTCGTAAACGGCAAGGGCAAGATCCCTGGGGCAAATGTAACAGGCGTACTGGTTTTCTGCTCCGAATTCACTTACGGTGTCGGCGGTACGGTCAGCGGACTTACCGGCACCGTAACATTGCAGAATAACGGAGGTGACGATCTTGACGTTACGGCAGAAGAATTTACCTTCGCAACTGAGCTTGCCGACGGATCGTCTTACAACGTTACGGTTTTAACCCATCCGGTTGCTCAGACGTGCAGTGTCACTGCTAACGGCGGCGGAGATATTACCAGCGCAGATGTTACCAATGTAAAAGTCGACTGCGTAGAAGATATAACACCGCCCACCGTTGATCTTACGTTTCCAATGAACGGCGACGATGACATTGCGCTGGATACAAACATTGCCGCCACGTTCAGCGAACCGATGGTCGCATCTACTATAACTACGGATACGTTTACGCTTTATGACGTTACTGCGTCCACCAGCGTTAATGGTACCGTTTCATACGATAGCAACTCAAACACCGCCATCTTTGACCCGGATGACGATCTCACTATTGCACACGAATACACCGCCACAATAACCACCGGCGCAACCGACCTCGCGCACAATCCGCTTGAGGACGATTATCCCTGGAGCTTTACAGCAATCGACGTATCATGCACAACAACGGTTGACTCTGGTCTAGTGGCCGGCCAAACATGGACAGTTGACGGCTCTCCCTACTGCGTAACAGGAGATATTCAGGTAAGCCTTCTGACAATAGAACCTGGGGTGGAAGTTTTGGTGGACGGACCATACGAAATTGAGGTATTGTCAACGATTACGGCTATTGGCACAGAAGAAGATCCCATTCTGTTTTCTTCCAAAAAACCAACAGAACCTACTAATCAGCGGTGGAAAGGAATAAAGTTTCAGAATACGCCATCCGGTTCGGAATTCACTCATGCTATCATAGAGTACTCGGATGATAGTGGAATCACTCTTATCGAGAGCACCCCTGATATCAACAACTGCACAATAAGAAACAATACATCTCCAGGACACGGTGGAGGAATAAATGCAGTTTTAAGCACTGAGCAAACTCTTTCATTAATTGACAGCATCTTTGAAAACAACACCGCAAATCCTTCACAGGCCAACGGCAATTACGTAGGAGGTGCCCTGTACCTTGCAGCAGGAGATGCAATTATTAAAAACGGCCAATTCATAGGCAATCGTAGCAATTCAAAGTGCTATGGTAGGTGGGATGGTTGCAATACTACCGCCCGCGGAGGGGCGATATATATCAGTGGTACTGGCAATGTTACAGTCGAAAACAGCAATATTCGTGAAAATCATACGGATGCAAACAGCGATGATTATTGCTTCTCTGGTATGTATTCTAGAAGTTATGGTGCAGGTGTTTTTGTGAACAGTGGCACGGTCACACTTACGAATGTTGTACTTTCGGGTAACACTATGACCACGCGCGGTTGTGTTGGTCCAAAGAATGGCAGTGGACTCTATGTGAACGGTGGCTTGGTGACAGTCATCAATAGCACTATCTCCCGAAACTTTGATGCCACTGGCGTTCACGTTGTTGGCGGTACGTTAGACATTTTGAACTCCATCATCTACTTCAATAACGCCGATGGAACACAGGTAGGCGGCACACCCACAATCACCTATTCCGATGTCCAAGGCGGCTACGAAGGTGAAGGGAATATTAACCTTCATCCAGCATTCGTTGGGACAGGGTATGAGGCCAGCGATTTAGAGTTGGCAATTGGTTCCTCGGCCATAGATGCTGGTAATCTCGATCCGATCTACGATGACGTGTGTTTCCCCCCATCGCATGACACAGCAAGGAATGATATGGGCGCATATGGCGGTCCGCTGGCCTGCGATTGGTAAGATTGATCCTATAATTAAGGCATCAAGGAAGTAAAACCTGGTTTTACAACCACTGACCAGATAGCCGGCCAAGCCGGCCGGCTATTTTCGGTCATGACTTTCAGGCTTAGCGAGAGGGAGACCACGGATATTATGGATTCTGTGAGTGGCATAAGGAATAATCCTTACGTCTGCTCGACTCATCAAAACAAATTTGAGATGGAAGTCCGAGTATCATCCACTGGAGCGGCTCCGAGCAACTACTATGGCAAATCCGGTGTAGATTTCAACTTTAACGATTCCGAGGGTGCCTTTCTTGGGAGAGTATCCTTTTTAGCAGCTACTACGCAATACCCGTTCGACAACGTCGCAACTGATCCAAATAGAGCCGCAATTCAAGTTGTGGAAAATGTCAATAGATACTATTTGCTCTCGGTCGAGGAGATTTTGTCTCATATTAATATTGATGAAACCGAGATCGCAATTGTCGAGATGACTTTCAAAACATACAGCTCGACCCGACCTAACCCTTACGTGGAGGCTGAACTCTGGATCGACAATGTGAGTGTATCATACCGTAAGAAATAGGAGTCGCAGGTAAGAGGTTTCTTTTTAGATAGAGAGAATGGGGTCAGGTCTTGCAATGTGTAAGGCGAGAAAATTTAAATAGAAAGGAGGCGGCAGGTTTTATTTTTAACCGAAGTCTTAGAAAACTTCGGCCATATCAATTTAAAAACAACAAGGAGGATTATTTATGAGTTCTACTCGACAAAAAGTTTTGTTAGCGGTTGTAATGTTTGTCATGGTATTTGTTGCAGTGCCGGTATTTGCTGGAAGTGGGTATATTGCGCTTCGTGGTGGTGCCTTTAGCCCAAATAGCGATGAGGAGGGATTAAAGGATTTTGATACAGGCTACAATATTGAGGTTGCCTACGGGTATAAAATAAATCCGAATTTTGCGGTTGAGGGTGGAATAGGCAGGTATAGCTCTGAGTATGAAGAGACAGTAACAATATATGGAGTGGATTATTCGGCTACAGCTACAGCTTCTGCCATTCCTATTACTGTCACAGCAAAAGGAATTATCCCCTTGCCAGGTGATAAGGTTGAATTTTATGGTGGCGTAGGTATTGGCCTTTACCTGGCTACATCGGAAGCTGAAATTGCAGGAGTATCAATGTCCTACGATGCAAATGCATTTGGTTTTCATGTTGTGGGAGGCGCTGATTTTAATATTTCAGACAATATTGCCATTGGCGGTGAGATAAAGTGGGTTTCCGTAGAGCCTGAGTTTGACATAGTTGGGGTAAAGTATGACACTCCATATGGTGGTTTAATATTTAATGCCGGGGTTAAGTATAAGTTCTAATTTTACGAATTAAAAAATAGAAAGGAGAAATAGTTATGTTCAGGTTTTCAAAAATTTTAGGTGTAATGCTGATTGCAATCTTTATGTTGCAGATGACATGCACAGGAGCGGCGGCAAAATGGGAAGATAAAAGCGATGAGCTTCCTGGCTTGGATGATGACTCGAGCAACACGGCTCTTGTAGTAGGCATTGCAGGCGGTGTTCTGGTTGGAGCTGTTTTAATCTATGTGATTGCAAAGAAAGTAAAATCTAAAAAGAAAAATATAATCTCTAACCTTTTGGTACCAGAAGAGAAGAGTAAATTACCTACTGTATCTCTGGGGATGACTAAGAACAAAGGAGTGGCTGTGGGGTTGTCGTTTCGGTTTTAAGTAGTGGAGGGCCGGTCAAGAATGGCCTGTAGAAAAATGGTAAGTTATTTTTGAGTGAACCCTAAAGGAGGAAGAAAATGTTTACAAAGAAAACTTTTGCAGTCTTGATTGCTGTTGTTTTGCTCGGTATTACGACAAACGTCTCTGCGTGGGATGGCCAACGTAAGGGGTTCATCTTGGGTGTTGGCTCAGGTTTTGGGCTGACCTCATTTACGCAGGAGGTAGAGTATTTGGGAGTCAGTGAAACATCGGACCGCGAAAATAAGTTAGCCCTAAACACTGATTTCAAGATTGGTTATGCTCCAAATAATACCTTAGCGATATATTATGATAACAAGGTTTCCTGGTTTGGCATAACCAATGCCCTTGGGGAAGATGTAACTATTACAAATGGTCTCTCTAGTTTGGGAGTAACATATTTTTTCAACCAAGCTGCTCCTTCACCATTTCTATCCGGAGGAATTGGTATTTCATCGTGGGCTGCACCGTTCGAGGAAAATACAGACACCTGGACGGGTTTTGGTCTATTCGTAGGTGGTGGATATGAGTTTGCCAGACATTGGAGTACAGAAATTAATCTGATGTGGGGGAACCCTAGCAATGAAGTATCTGGAGTTGAGATCACTTCTAATTCATTCTCGCTCATGTTCACTGTTAATGTTCTGGGCTATTAATATATAGGTTTCGCCTGCCATGGCAAGATAAGCTGGTGTAAGAGGCTATGCTTTGCTTCGCCCAAATCTCAACAAGTCGGGACTTCTTTATTTACAGGAGGCTTAAAAAAATGAAAAAGTTATTGGTACTAATGTTTGGTTTTTCTCTTATCTTTGCAGGTTGTGGAGGTGGCGGAGGCGATAGTAACGGTGGTGGCAACGGTGGTGGGCCAACCATAGGAACCGGAAAATTCTTAGATAGTGCCGTTCAAGGACTGAGCTATGTTTCTGGTAATCAGTCTGGCCTCACTGATGCCAACGGTACGTTCACGTATGAAATTGGGCAACCTGTTACGTTCTCCATAGGTGGAGTAACGATAGGTCAAGCAACTGGTCAGGAAATAGTAACACCTGTTAATCTGGTTTCTGGAGGAAATGCTACAAATACGACCGTCCAAAATATAACACGTTTTCTCATGATGTTGGACAGTGATGACGATCTAACTAATGGCATAACCATTTCCCAAGAGGTGTTAAACATTGCGGCAAATTGGTCTAACGTTGACTTCACAGCGTCAGACTTTGCATCAGAGGTATCAAGTATAATTCAGGGCGTTAGTAACGCTTATAACAGAACGGCAACATTACCAGATGCTGCTACAGCCGAATCTCATCTGAAAGGCACAGTCTTTTGTGCATATAGTGGCGGCTTCAAAGGAACATTCTCAGGCGATTTTTCCGGTTGGTGGGCAACTATAATAGACGCCCTGACAGGGAATATTATAGGGATGGGATATGATAATAAATGGAATGAGTATTTTACTGCTATTGGCCAGTTAAATGTGGATGCTACAAATTCTTTTGCTGCAGGCATAACAGATGGTACTTCAACTTGGCAGGGAACAGTTACAACTGACGGAATGTTCTCAGGTACATGGGAGGATAAACCTTATGAAGAATCAGGTACTTTTACTGGCAACAGAGTTATCTTAAGCTTACCACCTGGCGCCAGTGGTACTATTTACACAGGCACTTTTAGTGGAACTGATGTAGGCATATTTAGCATTGCAATTGATGGAAATGGAAACATCTTAGGAACAGGATATTCTGGCACTGATGATGCTAATTTTTCTATCACAGGCACCTCAGTTGGAAATCAGATTGCTATTGGCAATACTTCAACAGGCGTTTCTTTTACCGGAACATTTGCAACTGATGGAACATTTTCAGGTACCTGGAGTGGTGATGGTTTTGGAACTTTCAGCGGATGCACAGCTATCTGAATGTCAAATGCCTAAAATCTGACAAAACCGAAGCAAAGCATAATCATGGGAAAAGAGGATTGGAAGGGTGTTTGCGTCGGTATTTCCTTTAACATTTCCGTGTCCTTCAAAAACTCACTCATATTCTCAACAAAGCTGTCTGTACCTAACAATATTTGCCCTTTCATATCTTTCCATGAAAATTCTTCCTTCATTCCATCCATGACGAATTGTTTGTATTGTCTCTTTCTCGATGTATTATTGCTCCCAAATTCTGCAAGTATCCAGTCAACGGTCAAAAAAGATGGTTTTTCTACCTCCCCGGCAGTGGAATTCATGGCTCGCTTCGCTTCAAATGGTAACCATTCCTCAAAGAGCAGATAGGAGAACATTAAGAATCAGAGTGATATGAATAGTTTCAACTTTTAATTTTCAATTATTGATGTTCAATTTTCAATAAAAGGGACATTTCAGAGAAAAATTCCCTCTCCCTGAGTGGCACGGACAAACAAAGTTTGTCCATGCCACCCATAAGTTTGTCCAATCCCAAAGGAGCACGGACCACCAGATTTTTGGGATTTTTGTTTTTAACTTTCTTTAACAGGAGTTTAAGAGATAAAGTCTCCTGCTGCCTGTAACCCCGCAGAAACATTGCATTTTTTGTCTTCAGAACTGTAAGACCCCTATA
>QIDP01000164.1 GCA_003229375.1 Nitrospirota bacterium | reverse complement strand
ACTTTAGGCACTTTAGCTCATTTTAGGCACTTTAGGCACTTAATGACGTTGTATTTTTCAGTATGCAATTTTCTAACCGGACAACACTGATGGAATATAAGCTTTTAACTTTAGTTCACTTAAGGCACTTTAGTTCACTTAAGGCACTACTTAACCTATGCTACATGAGCTACATATAAGGAATTTTGCAATAATAGATGAGATAGGTGTGGAGTTCTGCCCCGGTTTGAATATACTGACAGGGGAAACAGGGGCAGGGAAGTCTATCATCATTGGGGCGCTTGGACTGATCTTAGGGGAGAAGACAGATGTTAGTGTTATAAGGACAGGAGAAGATTCAGCATATGTGGAAGCGATGTTTGACCTCTCAAAGGAGGATGGTATCAGAAAGAAAATTGAAGAATTAGGGATAGATATGAGTGATGGGGAGATGATTATAAAGAGGACTATCTCTTGCTCAGGAAAGGGGAGGTCGTATATCAACGGAAATATGATAACCCTCTCCATACTCAGAGAGATTGGTAACAGTCTGATAGATATTCATGGTCAACATGACCATCAGAGATTACTCCACCCTGAAAATCATGTTTGGCTTTTAGACTCCTATGCCGGGATTACCCATCTACGGAAGAAATTCAGCGAGATGTTCATCTCTCTGCAGGATATGACAAAGGAACTGGAAAAGTTGGTCAGGAAAGAGAGGGAAAGTATTCAGAGAGAAGATCTTATACGTTTCCAGATTACAGAGATAGATAATGCCAATTTGCTGCCAGAGGAGGAGGAAGGGCTTAAGAGAGAAAGAGATATACTCCTCAATGCAGAGAGGCTTTACAGTGTCACCGGAAAGGGATATGATCTCCTCTACTCATCAGAGGGGTCAATAATAGAGAGATTAAATGAGGTCATCAAGGATATAACCGGCATCGTTGAGATTGATAATTCACTTAAGATATCCGTAGAGGAAGGCCGGTCAGTAATCTTTCAGTTAGAGGACATAGCATCGGGATTGAGAGATTATTCTGAGAATATAGAGGCCGATCCGGAACGATTAGGCCAGATAGAAGATCGCCTCTCTGAGACAGATAGACTAAAACGTAAGTATGGCCCGTCTATTAAAGAGATCCTTGACTTTAGGAAAAAGATAGAGACCGAGTTACAGGATATCTCTCACAGCGCAGAAAGGAATAAAAAATTACAGTCAGATATCAAAGATATCAAAGAGAGACTCAATGACCTGGCAATTGAGCTTACAAGGAAGAGGGAGGACGCTGCTAAGAGACTTCAATCTGATATCGTGAGGGAACTTCACGAACTCAATATGGCGGGGGTAATATTTAGGGTCAATTTTACCTATGAGACAGACGAAAAGGGATTTGTAGAATATGAAGGAAAAATGGTAAGGTTAAATCCTTACGGGATAGGGAGTATAGAATTTAGGTTTTCTCCTAACCCCGGTGAAGAAGAGAAACCTTTATCAAAGATTGCCTCGGGTGGTGAACTCTCACGGGTTATGCTGGCGATTAAGAATATCCTGTCTAAACTGGATAATGTACCCACACTTATCTTTGACGAGGTGGACAGTGGTATCGGAGGGCAGGTTGCAGATATGGTCGGGATAAAACTGAAGAACATCTCTAAGGCACGTCAGGTATTCTGTATCACCCATCTCCCCGGGATCGCCAGCAGGGCCGAGACACACTTCAGAATAGAGAAGGAAATTGTAAACAAGAGGACACAAACAAAGATAAAGAAACTCAACATAGATGAAAGGATTGAGGAGATCGCCAGGATGTTAGGAGGAAAGGCCATCACAAAGACAACACGTGAACATGCCAGGGAGATATTAATGAAAAATGAAAACATCAAAATACAAAGCGCAAAAAATGAACGAAAGGAGAGCTATGCCCAAAATCAGCCTATAAAGGTCTCCACTGATCATCAGGCCGCCCAAAGGGGGTAATAATAATATTCCTTTGTCCCCCATTTTAATTTTGACCCCCTCTCCTAAACCTACTTTCTCCGCAAAAGGGCTATTTCAACTGTCTCACATGGCAGCAATCCTCGGAGAATTACAACATGCTGTTAATTAAAGCGTTATAACAACTATATCAAAATGATTTCGTACGGTTATTGCTATTCACATGGAAAATCACTTGTAAAAAAAAGAGATTATGTGATAAACTATTTCATGATTTCAGAAGGACATTTATGTGCCCCCGTAGCTCAGTAGGATAGAGCAAGGGATTCCTAATCCCTGTGCCGCTGGTTCGATTCCAGTCGGGGGTACCATATTATTTACGATTTTCGAATGTCGATTTTCGGTTTCAAAAAAGAGCCAAAAGAAGATGCTCTTCCCAAGGGAGAGGAAAGTTCCTTCTTCCATGGTAGGTATAAGTGCTAAATTAAAGGAATTTTATATGATAGATCTTCACACACACTCTCTTTTTAGCGATGGTGTTCTTCTTCCTTCAGAATTGGTGAGACGGGCCGAGGACAAAGGATTCTCTGCCATAGCAATTACAGATCATATAGACATCTCTAATATAGATTATGTTATCCCACAGATTGTAAAGGCATGTGATGAGTTAAATAAATACCTGGGTATCTTTGCGATTCCAGGGGCTGAAATAACCCATGTACCACCTGAAACCATTAAAAACCTTGCGCAAACTGCTAAAGAATTGGGGGCAAAACTGATTGTGGTGCATGGAGAAACCATCTGCGAACCGGTTAAAAAGGGAACCAATATGGCTGCTGTTATGTCAGAGATCGATATTCTGGCACATCCCGGTCTTATTACTGAAGATGAGGCAAGGATTGCCGGCGAGAGATCTATATATTTAGAGATCACCGGCAGGAGGGGACATTCCCTTACAAATGGGCATGTTGCATCAATAGCCTTAAAAACAGGTGCAAGGTTGATTTTTAATACAGATGCCCATGAGCCAGGTGATCTAATGGATACAGAAGAGGCGTTAAGGATAGTTGCAGGGGCTGGAATTCAAGGCGATGAAGCAAAAAAGGTATTTAGCAGTTCAAAAAAGATTGTGGATAGGATACGTAATAATTATGTATAGAGTTCGCCCAAATTTATAGGGCGAGTACCTAATATCAAATATCAAAATATACATTTTAAAAGTAACTTGATATGCAAACATATTTTGTAACCGTTCACGGTTTGATATTTGATATTTTTAGGAGGGTAGATGGGAATTAAAAAAAAGATAAAAAAGAAGAGGCTAAAAGAGGCAGATGAGTTTGTAACAACTTCAGGGAAAATAATTCTCTATATCAGCAGTAATTGGAAAGTAATTCTTTTAGGGGGCATCGGTCTTCTGCTAATACTATTGGTAAGTATAGGGATTGCATACAATAATAAGAGGATATATGCAAGGGCATTTGAGGAGCTTCATAAGGCATCGGTTCTCCTTCAGTCAGAAAATAGAGAGGAGAATAATGATGTCAAAGAAAAGGTATCTGAAATATATGAAGAGATAATAAAAAAATATCCAAAGACCAGGGCCGCTGCTTATGCAAGGCTATATCTGGGGCATATCTATTATGAAAAAGGTCTCTATGATAAGGCAATAGATGTATACAGTGATGTGGAAAACAGATGGGGAGGAATACTTCGAGAGGAGGCATGGGATGGCTTAGGGTATTCATATGAAAGATTAGAGAAATATAAGGAAGCTATTGATATTTATAATGAAATTGTCAAGGGGCAGGGGAGTATGCCAAAAGGAGAATATTATATATCCCTTGGTAGATGTTATGAAGAGATAAAGGATAAAGAGGGAGCAAGCAGGGCATATACAGAATTTATTGAAAGATATCCTGACTCCAAAGAGGTTGATATGATAAAAGATAAAATAAAGAACTTATAGATGAAGGCATTTAACCACAGAAAACACAGAAATTTTTTCTGTGCCTTCAGTGTCTTCAGTGGTTAATTTTAAAGAAGAGGATGAGGAATAATGGAGCAGAAGATAATTATTGTTAAATTATTATTAGCCGCAATTCTTGGGGGCCTGATAGGGATTGAGAGAGAGGCTCATGGTCGTCCTGCCGGATTCAGGACACATATCCTTATCGCAACAGGCTCGGCTCTACTGATGATGATCTCGCAATATATGTTTGAGATATATCAAGAATTAAGGGTCGAGAGTATTGCACGGATTGATCCCGGGAGGATCGCTGCTATGACTATTGCAAGTATGGGCTTTCTGGGGGCCGGGGTTATAGTTCGGGAAAAGGGAAAGGTCAGAGGATTGACCACAGCAACCTGCCTGTGGATAGTCACTGCGGTAGGGCTTGCGGTTGGTTGCGGTTTCTATTTGGCAGCAGTGTTCACCACCTTTATATCTATCTTATCCCTTGTGGTGCTTAGATATGTTGAGAAGAATGTAAAAAAAGATTCCTATAGGAGAATTGTGATAACTACCGAGGATACAGAGGGGCAGTTGCTAAAGGTAAATAACTTATTGAAGAAGAATAAGGGCAAGATATTGAAGATAGGTTTTGATAAGGATGTTATCAAAAAAGAGATATTATATGATATAGATATCAGATTTAGGGAAAATCTGATAGATAGTAAGATTGTGCAGGAATTGTCAATGATAAATGGGATAAAAAAGGTTCAATGGGGTTAGTTCCCATAAGATATATTATGTAAACTTTTCCTCCTTTTTGTTTTTTTCTAAAGTCTTCTTTATTAAATGCCGATAAAGTAATAAAGGAGATAATATTATGACGATAATAGCATCGGATTATCAGGAGATTAAAAAGGTTACTCAATCGGACCTTAAAGAGACTTCTCCTAAGATTGCAAAGGATGAATCTGTTGAAAAGTCTTCTGATGTCGAGATATCTGAAAGGGCAAAAAAGATTCAGAATATCGATGATGTTGTTAAAGCTGCTCCGGATGTAAGAACAGAAAAGGTAGAGGAACTAAAAAAAGAGATTAAGGAAGGCACTTATAATATCAATTCAGATAAAATTGCACAAAAGATTTTAGAAGAGATTGTATCAACAGTATTCTGATTAGCACTTCAGCATATCAAGAGAAATTTCTTTCTCCACGAGGGGGCCGGTAACAGCTAAATTAAAGAATTTGCTATCAAATAGCGTGTTTGCAATATCCTGTACCCCTTGAGGTGTAACTTTTTCTATCTCGGAGACGATTTCATTTAGGGTAAAATGTTTTCCAAGGTATAACTCTTGCTTAGCGATCTGACTCATCCTGCTAATAGAGCTCTCCAGCGCAAGCATCATAATTCCTTTTAATTGATCCTTTGACTTTTGCAGTTCAGTTTCATTCACTTTTTCATTTTTTATAAGCCTTATTTCATCCATAATAAGCTCCAGAACTGTAAAAAAGTTTTCAGGCCCAGTCCCGGCATATATGCCAAAGATACCTGTATCAACATATGGAGAGTTGAATGAGTAAATAGAATATGCCAATCCTTTTTCTTCTCTTATCTTCTGAAAAAGTCTGGAACTCATACTCCCCCCAAGTATAGTATTCAGCAAATAGGATTTGAATCTCTCACTATCATTATTTGTCAATCCCTTTGTCCCCAGACAAAGGTGTACCTGCTCGAGATTCTTTTCCTTAAACACCACTTTTTGCGTTATCTCAGATATGATAGGCTTCCTTGTTGAATTGCCATCTCTGCGGTAAGATTTAAAGTATTTCTCTAATAGTCTCATCAACTTCTTATGGCTCACATTCCCACCGCTAGCAATAACTATCTTTTCTGGAAGGTAATGACGATCAAGATGTGTAAGAATGTCATCTCTGGTTATTTTATTAATTGTATCCGGTTCTCCCTGTATCGGCTGTCCAAACGGATGACCGGGCCAGAGCGCCTTATATAAAAGATCGTATATATAATCGCTTGGCATATCTTCAATCATCTTTATCTCTTCCAGGATAACGTTCCTCTCCTTCTCTATTTCATTGCTATTAAATGTCGAATTCAGAATGATATCTGACAGGATATCTAATGCAATAGGGAGGTGTTCATCCAGAACCTTGACAGAATAACAGGTATATTCTCGACTGGTAAAGGCATCTATATAACCACCAATTGAGTCTATTTCAAAGGCAATCTGACGGGATGTTCTCTTATTTGTGCCTTTGAAGGCGAGGTGTTCTAAAAAATGAGAGATGCCATTATTGTGATCTTCTTCATCTCTCGAACCGGTATTAATCCACACACCAAGTGAGACCGATCTTAAATAAGGGATATTTTCTGTAACTACCCTTATTCCATTAGTAAGGATATCTTTTTGATACTTCCCTTCTCTTAATACCACTCCTCCTCCTCTTCTCGATCTTCCCTTCTCTCATCATTTTTCGCCTCCTTATGACTCAATCTGATCTTCCCTTCTCTGGTAACCTCCAGAACCTTGACCATAATCTCATCTCCTTCTTCGAGTTCATCGGATACCTTATTAACACGCTGATTGGATATCTGTGATATATGTACAAGGCCATCAGTGCCGGGAAATATCTCTACAAAAGCGCCGAAGTCCATAATCTTCTTAACTGTTCCCATATATATTTTCCCAACCTCGGCCTCCTGGGTCAAGTCTTTTATAATATCTATAGCCTTTTTTGCAGACTCCTCATCCGTAGATGCAATCGAGATAACCCCATTATCTTCAATATTTATGATGGCCCCTGTCTCCTCAATAATACCCCTTATGATCTTACCGCCAGGTCCTATTACATCCCTTACTTTGTTACTATTTATCTGCATTGTTTTAATTCTGGGGGCATATTCTGATAATTTTGGCCGGGATGCAGATATAACACTATTCATTTTTTCAAGTATATATAATCTCCCCTCCCTTGCCTGTTCTAATGCCCTCTCAATTATCTCCCTTGTTATTCCGCCTACTTTGATATCCATTTGAAATCCAGTAATGCCTGCAGTAGTTCCAGCCACCTTAAAATCCATATCCCCCAGATGATCTTCAAGGCCGAGTATATCCGATAATATGCATGCCTTTTCACCTTCTTTTATTATAAGTCCCATGGCAATACCGGCAACCGGTGCCTTGATAGGTATCCCCGCGTCCATTAGCGAAAGCGAGGCGCCACATACCGTGGCCATAGAAGAAGAGCCATTTGACTCTAAGATGTCTGATACGATTCTTATGGTATAAGGAAAATCTTCGCTTGAGGGAAGGACTGGAAGGATAGCTCGCTCTGCTAAAGCTCCATGACCGATTTCACGACGTCCTGGACCTCGTAAAAATCTCGCTTCTCCTACGCAGAATGCTGGAAAATTATAATGGAGCATAAAGGATTTCTTTGACTTCCCTTGCAGGTTTTCTATTATCTGTTCATCTACAGATGTCCCAAGCGTGGAAACAACAAGTGCCTGTGTCTCTCCTCGTGTAAATAGTGCCGAGCCATGGGTCCTGGGAAGTACGCCCACATTGCACGATATCTGCCTTATATCTCTTAACCCCCTTCCATCTGCTCGTATCTCCTTTTCAATGATCAGATTCCTTACTATTTCCCTCTCTATCTCTTCAAAAACATCTTTTACCTCTGTGGTCTTTTTGTCTCTCTCTTCTTCAGTCAATTGTTCTAAGAAATCATTCAAAATTCTATCTATAGTTGCTTTTCTTTCGAGTTTGTTTGGAATTAGTAAGGCTTCCTTAATATTCCCGGTGACCGTTTCACGCACTCTATTCCGAATCTCTTCATCAATGGAAGGCTCTTCCACCTGCATCTTCTCTCTTCCTATCATTTCCTTAAGCCCGGTCTGCAATTCAACAATCTTCTTGATATTCTCATGACCATACATCATTGCCTCAACAAGAACACTTTCAGGAAGCTCTTTTGCATCCCCTTCTACCATCACTACAGACTGTTCTGTTCCTGCTATGATTAGATTCAGATCACTATCTTCTAATTCTTTATAAGATGGATTAACTACAAATTCTCCATTTATTCTTCCTACCCTTACGGCCCCAATCGGTCCCAGGAATGGTATGTCTGAGATAGTCAATGCTGCTGAAGAGCCGATAATTGCTAAGACATCAGGATCATTTTCTTGATCAGCAGAAAGTGTAATACATGTTATCTGTGTCTCCTTTGCAAATCCTGCGGGGAACAAAGGTCTGATTGGTCTATCAATCAATCTCGAAGTGAGAATCTCTTTTTCGGTAGGTCTCCCCTCCCGCTTAAAAAATCCACCTGGAATTTTGCCGGCAGCATATGTCTTTTCCCTGTAATCTACTGATAGGGGGAAAAAGCTGGGGTCCTTACTCTCTCTATCTTCTGTTACCGCTGCTGCCAGTATAACCGTATCCCCGTATCTTACCAAAACCGCTCCATTAGCCTGTTTGGCCATCTGGCCTGCCTCTATAAATAATCTATTTCCACTACTTAACTCTAATTCTACTTTTTTTAACATTAACTATAAACCTCCAGTTCTACCTTTGTTTACACAACAGACAGTTTTGTAATTATTTTCTGATTCCCAATCTGCCTATAATACTTTTATACCTCTCCATACTATTTTTCTTCAAATAGTCTAACAATCTTCTTCTCTGCCCAACAAGCCTTAGCAAACCCCTTCTCGAGTGATGATCCTTTTTATGCTCTTTAAAATGCTCGGTTAGATAACCGATCCTCTCACTGATAATAGCTATCTGGATCTCTGTAGAACCAGTATCTCTTTCATGCATTCCGAATTCAGTTATAATTGATTCCTTTTTTTCTTTTAATAGTGCCATAAATCCCTCCCTTCCTCACATTGGAACAGATACACCCATTGATATCTTCTCTTTTATTTTTTCCCTCTGTATCCCCGGTAACAATGATAACGCCTTATCCATAGAGTACAAGATATCATGTACCCTTCCCTCCTCTCTTATCCGGCTCAAATCTTCTAAAGATACAGAATCCTCTATTTTAAATATTCCTACTCTAATTCTTTCAAGTTCAAACAAATGTGCACCACAACCCAAGTCCTCTCCTATGCTATCACACAGTGTACGAATATATGTACCTGGAGATGTCCTTGCCTCAAAGGTGACAAGATCATCTTTAATATCGATTAATCTTATAAAATCTATTCTCACCTTTTTGGGTTTGCGTTCTACAGTTATACCTTTACGGGCCAGGGTGTACAGTCTTTTTCCTTGAAATCGCATTGCAGAATACATGGGAGGGATCTGTTCTATTTCACCGATATATTTTGAAAAAATATTAATTATCTCATGTTCATCCACTTTATGCACTTTTCGTTGTTCAATAACCTTTCCGGAAGAATCCTGTGTATCGGTTCTGATACCCAATTTCATTCTGGCAATATACACCTTTGAAGAGATCATAAGAAATTGGGCTATCTTTGTAGCCTTTCCTATACATACGGGGAGTACTCCTCTGGCATCCGGGTCAAGGGTTCCGGTATGACCTGCCTTCTTGGCCTCTAATATATATTTAACACGGGATACCGCAGTAAAAGAGGTTATCCCTTTCGGTTTATTTATATTAAGAACCCCATTCATTAAATTAGGACACATATTTTCTCTGATATTCTCGGATAATATTTTATTCTTTTTTTTATACTTTTATCTTGATAATCTGCGTTCAAAATTGAGGCGAAGCCCCTAAGCTGATTTTTTTCTATTCAAATCTTCTAAAATTTTATTAATATAAGCCCCATGCTCCAGCGAAGTATCAATCTTGAAAATCAATTCCGGTATAGATCGTAATCTTATTCTGCTTCCCAATTCTCTCCTTATAAACCCTGATGCACTTTGTAACCCCTTTAAGGCATTCGTCTTTTCATCCTCTTCACCTAAGATACTTACAAATACCTTTGCATATTTCAAATCATCACTAACCTCAATCCCTGTTAATGTCGCAAAACCAATACGCGGATCCTTAATATCCCTCAGCAGAATCTGGGATATCTCCTGCAATAATATCCCCCCTACCCTCTTAGATCTCTTAAACTCCATCTTAAGCAACCACGTCATTAAAATATTTCTATACTATAATCTACCATCTCAGCAAGATTCATGCCATCTATAAAATCTACTATCTTGTTCAAAACTTCATTTGTATGTCTTCTGTCATTACTTATAACAGCAACCCCCAGCTCTATACTTTGCAGCTTATCATGGGCATTTATTTCCGCGATAGATACGTTAAATCTATTTCTTGTCCTATCCTTGATAGACCTTAATACCTGCCGTTTACCTTTGAGAGAAGTGTTCCCATACAAATGCAGTTTAATAGAACACACACCAACGGTCATTTTTTTTACAACTTTCTTGATATCTCTTCATATGTAAAGGGTTCTATTATATCACCTTGCTTTATATCCTGGAACTTTTCCATCCTTATCCCGCACTCAAAACCAGATACAACTTCCTTCACATCTTCTTTAAAACGCCTTAAAGAGGTTATTTTCCCCTGATGAACAACCGTACTGTCTCTGATAAGTCTCGCCTCAGAATTCCGCAGAATAACCCCCTCAGTTACATAACAACCTGCGATAGGTCCCACCTTTGAAATGCTGAATACCTCTCTTACCTCTGCTCTTCCAGCTATCTTTTCGAGCAATGTCGGTTCTAATAATCCTTCCATAGCAGCCCTTATGTCAGAAATTGCATCATAAATAACCGTATAAAGCTTCATCTCTATCTTTTCCTTTTTTGCTAATGCTGCTGCCTTCTCTGTAGGTCTGACATTAAAACCGATCACAATTGCATTAGATGCAGACGCCAGCAAAATATCCGTCTCAGTTATACCTCCAACCCCTCCATGAATCACCCTTAAAGCAACCTCGGAAGTGCTTAGCTTATCTAACGATTCATTAAGGGCCTGGACAGATCCCTGTACATCCCCCTTTATTACTATCTTGAGTTCCTTTATGGTTCCTTCTTGTATTTTATTATGAAGGTCTTCCAATGTTACACGACTTGTTTCTGAAAGGGATTCCTCTCTCTGCCTCTGAAGCCTGATATCACCGATCTGTCTTGCCTTCCTCTCATTTTTTACTACAACAAATGAATCTCCTGCATGAGGGACACCGGATAGACCCAGAACCTCCACCGGCATAGATGGTCCTGCCGTCTCTACCTTTCTTCCTTTATCATCTATTAAGGCCCTGATCTTCCCATGATGTAGGCCTGCAACAAAGGAATCGCCAACTGTAAGTGTTCCCCTCTGGACAAGGACAGTTGCCACTGCCCCTCTCCCCCTATCGAGTTTTGCCTCAACAACAGTGCCTTTTGCAGACGTATTTGGATTTGCCTTTAATTCCATTATCTCGGCCTGGAGAAGAATCATCTCCATCATATTTTCTAATCCTATCCTCTTTTTAGCAGAGACCTCGACAAATATCGTGGTACCACCCCACTCCTCAGGAACAAGATTGTATCCTGTCAGATTTTTTTTGATATTTTCAGGATTGGAATCCGGCTTATCTATCTTGTTTATAGCCACTATGATTGGAACTTTGGCTGCTGCTGCATGGTTTATTGCCTCTACAGTTTGAGGCATAATACCGTCGTCAGCAGCAACAACCAGGACAACAATATCTGTAATCTGGGCCCCCCTTGCCCTCATGGCAGTGAAGGCCTCATGGCCCGGGGTATCTAAGAATGTGATTTTTCCCTTTTTCACTTCCACTTCATAGGCGCCGATATGCTGGGTAATTCCTCCAGCCTCTCCACCGGTTATATCAGACTCTCGTATTGCATCCAGAAGCGATGTTTTACCATGGTTCACGTGTCCCATGATAGTTACAATAGGTGGACGCAAAACAGCCTCAGCAGAGTCCCCCTCCTCTGTAATAATCTCATCGGATTCTATTGAGACTACCTCTGCCTCAAAACCAAATTTCTTAGCTATAACCATTGCGATATCCATGTCAATAATCTGATTTATTGTTGACATGGTCCCCATCTCCATCAACTTCTTTATTATCTCGTTTGTCCCGCAATCCATCACTTCAGCTAATTCCTTGACGGTTATAGCCTCACTTAACCCAATCTTCTTTTTTGGTGGTTCTTTTGTTGAGACAGTTTCAGTCTTTTTCTCGGAAACAGGAGTCTCTTTTTTGCCTGTCTTTTCACTATCCTGTTCAAATAGTATACTCCTGACAAGTTCAGCAGTCTCCTCATCAATAGAACTCATATGGGTCTTTACCTCTATACCCTGTCTTTTAAGCTCTTCAACCAGAATCTTGCTTTTTACCCCTAACTCTTTGGCAAGTTGATGAATTCTCATATTACTCATTTCACGACTCTTTCTATATAATCTTTACAGGCATCGATTATCTTCTCTCCTTTTTTATCTGCAATGCCAGGAATCACAAGGAGACCATTTACGCCAGCATCAAGAACATCTTTAACGCTCTTAAAATTATTTTTTATAAACAAATCAACCATATGTGTACCTATTCCAGGAACTCCTGATAGTACCTTTGAAAGTTCTTCCTCTTTCTCTTTTTTCTTGCGTTCCTTCTCCTCAAGTTCTTTCTTAAACTCGGTTTCTCCCTTAATATCTATCTTCCAGTGGGTCAACTTCGCTGCCAGACGGACATTTTGTCCCTTTTTCCCTATTGCCAAAGAAAGTTGATCGTCCGGTACTATTATTTCCATATGCTTGTTATCATTATTTTGATAAATTTTAGAAATCTTTGCCGGACTGAGGGCATTGGTTACAAAGACCTTTGAATCCTCTGACCATTCAACAATATCAATCTTTTCCCCCCTTAGCTCCATAACAATAGATTGAACACGCACACCCTTCATCCCAACACATGCACCTACAGGGTCAACATTCTTTTCTTTTGAAGATACAGCAATCTTGGATCTCCCGCTAGGTTCACGAACAGCCCCTTTAATCTCCACGATCTCCTCATATATCTCCGGAACCTCTATCTCAAACAACTTTGATATAAGCCCTGGATGTGTTCTGGATATTATCACCTGGGGATATCTTGTACTACGCTTCACATCAATAACATATGCCCTTATCCTATCTCCCCTTCTAAAAGACTCCCTGAAGACCTGTTCACTCCTTGGAAGTATCCCCTCTGTTTTTCCCAGATCAACAATTATATCTCCCCTTTCCGCTCTGAGTACAAGCCCGTTTACTATTTCTCCTTGACGATCCTTGTAATCATTATATACATTTTCCCTTTCTGCCTCCCGAACCCGCTGGATAATTACCTGTTTAGCTATCTGTGCTGCAATCCTGCCAAAATCCTCGATCCCATAAGGCACCTTTACCTCCTTATTTATCTCTGCGTGAGGATCTATCTTGCGGGCCTCATCAAGAAGTATTTCATCTTTGTCATTATCAAGGCTCTCCACAACTTTTTTACAGGTACACAATCCCATTTCTCCTGTTTCTTCATCAAAGGATACCTCTATCGGGCTCTCCGGAGAAGAAAAATTCTTTCTGGCTGCTGATATGACCGCTTCTTTAATGGTCTCTATCAATACACCTTTATCTATTCCCTTCTCTCTTCCTATCTGATCTATAATACGTATCAATTCTCCACTCAAAACTCTACCTCCAGTTTACCCTTTGCTATTACTTTGAAGGGCAATCTGATAATATCCTTCTTATCCCTTTCCTCAATAACTATGTTCTTATCCTCTACCTCAACTATCCTTCCTACGAATTCCTTCTTTTTATCCACAGGGGTGTAAGTATATATCCTTACCAATTTGCCCCTGAATCTACGGTAATCATCCTCATATTTCAGAACCCTGTCCAAACCAGGTGAGGATACCTCCAAAATATAAGAATATGGTATGATTTCCTCAACCTCGATCCTTTCTCCGATCTGAGAACTAATATTTTCGCAATCTTTATGATTCACACCACCATCTTTATCTATAAATATCCTCAGATACCAAACCCTTCCTTCCTTTTTAAATTCAACATCTGCAAGTTTCATCCCTTCTGATTCTACCACAGGTTCAGCCATCTCGGTAACAGTAGCAATCACACTCTTCGACATCCTGGTGTCCATACCCCTATAATAAAAAAGCGGGCAATTCAACGCCCACTTTCCTAACAGCAGACTACCTATAATTTCAAATTAACATAGAATCAAATTAAACGCAAGGAAAAACGCAAGGAAAAAAATATGGTGGTTGAGAAGACGTTATATTATGTCCCCATATCCCAGGAACTCAGATACTTCTGCTGTTTGTCGGTCAAGGTGTCTATCTTGATACCCAAAGACCTCAGTTTCATACGGGCAATATTTTTATCAATATCCTCCGGAACATTATATACCTTATTTTCCAGTTCTCTTCCCTTTTTCATCATATATTCTGCAGAGAGCGCCTGATTAGCAAAACTCATATCCATCACACTCGAGGGGTGTCCTTCAGCCGCAGCCAGGTTTATCAATCTCCCCTCACCTAAAAGATATACCCTTTTACCATTTGCAAGACTGTATTCATCCACATATTCTCTTATCTTTCTTTTTGAACCATTGCTCAATGCCTCGAGTTCTTCTATATCTATCTCCACATTAAAATGCCCTGAGTTGGCTATTATCGCCCCATCCTTCATCATCGCAAAGTGTTCCCTCCTAAGGACACTTATATCTCCTGTCAACGTAACAAAGAAATCCCCTATCTTAGCTGCTTCTTCTATTGGCATAACCCTGTACCCATCCATTACTGCCTCTAAGGCACGGAGGGGATCCACTTCTGTTATTACCACATTTGCACCTTCTCCATTTGCCCTCATCGCTACACCCCTGCCGCACCAGCCATATCCACAAACTACAAAGACAGAGCCGGCAATAAGCCTGTTTGTAGCCCTTATAATCCCATCAATGGTACTCTGACCCGTGCCGTAACGGTTATCAAAGAGGTGTTTTGTCTCGGCATCATTAACAGCAACAATAGGAAACTTAAGCACACCTTCTTCAGCCATACTCTTTAGTCGTATAATTCCTGTAGTTGTCTCTTCGGTCCCTCCTATCAGATCACTTATCAACTCGGTCCTCTCTGAATGTATTGTAGAGACAAGATCAGCGCCGTCATCCATGGTGAGAATCGGTTTATGGTCGAGGGCGCTTTTGATATGTTTATAATATGTATCTGTATCCTCCCCTTTGATAGAAAACACTGAAATCTCATAATCCTTAACAAGTGATGCTGCCACATCATCCTGGGTACTCAAAGGGTTGGATGCACATAAAACTATATCTGCCCCACCTGCCTTCAATGTATTCATCAGACTCGCAGTCTCTGTGGTTACATGAAGACATGCTGACAGTTTCATCCCTTTCAAAGGTTTTTCTTTCTCAAATTTTTCCTTTATAAGGTTCAACACGGGCATACTATGATTTGCCCATTCTATTCTCAATCTTCCCTTTTCTGCTAATGCAATATCCTTGATATGATAGTCCATTTTATCTCTTTTCTCCTATTTTTCTTGTTTCTTCACCTGAAAATAACCCTTCATCCTAACTCACGGACAAACAAGTTTGTCCATGCCACCCATTCTTTTTTGTAACCGTTCACAGTTATCGGTTTACAGTTTACGGTTTTTTCAATGAATCATGTAGCTCTTATAGCATTTTTGATATTGTTTTCAATTCGTTAATTACTTTTTTGAGTCTATTTCAGAAAATTTTTTCCAGACTTCTAAACTTTCAAAAGAATCGCTCATAACTTCCTTTTACTTTCTGTTTTCATTAACTGTAAACCGTGAACTGTGAACGGTTACTCTTTTTTTAATCGACAATCGTAAATCGAAAATCCTTTCACCTTCCTCCTTTCACCTTACACCTTTTCTTCTGCATCTACAACGGTTAAAGATGGTTTTTTGGCCTCTTCTAATGAACCGAGTCCTGCCTCTCTCCTTAAAATTCCTGCCTTATCTGTTTTTTCCCAGACAAACTCAGGCTCACTACGTCCAAAATGACCGTAACAGGATGTCTTTTTATATATAGGTCTCCTCAGGTCGAGGGCCTTGATAATGCTGGATGGTTTTAGATCAAAGAGTTCCCTTATCAGCTCTTTTATCTTTTTGATATCTATCTTCGCTGTATTAAATGTATCGATCATGATAGAGACCGGCTCTGCTACCCCTATTGCGTAAGCAAGCTGGACCTCACATTTATCTGCAATGCCAGCAGCTACAATATTCTTTGCTACATATCTGGCCATATAGGAAGCAGATCTATCGACCTTTGAGGGATCCTTTCCTGAAAAACACCCTCCTCCATGACTTCCAACCCCACCATATGTATCGACTATTATCTTCCTGCCTGTAAGCCCGCAATCCCCCTGTGGGCCTCCAATAACAAAACGTCCTGTTGGATTGATGAAATACTTTATATTTTCCTCATCCAGAAACTCTGGCGGGATAACAGGCTTTATCACCTTTTCTATAATATCTTCGCGGATCTCTTTTAGGGTTATATCAGGGCTATGTTGTGCAGAGATTACTACCGTATCGATACGTAAGGGTTTACCATTTAAATATTCTACAGTAACCTGAGACTTTCCATCAGGCCGTAGATATGAAATAATATCCTTCTTTCTTATCTCTGTTAACTTCATTACTAACTTATGGGCAAGCATAATCGGAAGGGGCATCAGCTCCGGGGTCTCATTTGAGGCATATCCGAACATCAGTCCCTGATCTCCGGCACCCTGCTCCTCTTCCTCCTCCTTTAATATTCCCATGGCTATATCAGGCGACTGCTCATCTATAGATGTTATAACAGCACAGGTCTCGTAATCAAAGCCATATTTTGCACGGGTGTAACCTATCTCCTTAATCGTCTCCCTGGCTATCTTAGGAATATCAACATAACACCCTGTTGTAATCTCTCCTGCAATAAACGCCAGACCCGTGGTAACCAATGTCTCACATGCAACCCTTCCATAGGGATCCTCTTTGTATATCTCATCCAGTACCGCATCAGAGATCTGATCGGCTATCTTATCAGGATGTCCCTCTGTAACTGATTCTGAAGTAAAGAAAAAATGTGTCTTTCTCATAATAATAACCCTCCAATAATAATGTGAAGCGAGCTCACTTTAGGCACTACTTAATTTCTCTATCTCTTTCCTTGCAAATTCATTTATCTCATCAACAGAGATGAGGGACATCGTTGTATCCACAATCCCCCTTACATCCTCCAGCGTAATAAGACGAATCATCTTCTTTATTTCAGGAATTGAGCGAGGATTCATACTTAATTCTCTTATCTCCCCCAATCCTAACAATATCAGGATATTGAAGGGATCACCTCCCATTTCCCCGCATATTCCTACCCTAATCCCCTCTTTATGAGCAGCAGAGGTGACCATCTCAATCATCCTCAAGATAGAAGGGTGTAATGGTTGATATAGATATGCAACCCGTTCATTGACCCTATCAGTAGCCAGGGCATACTGAATCAGATCATTGGTTCCTATGCTAAAAAAATTTACCTCTCTAGCTAAAATATCCGCAACCATCACTGCTGAAGGGGTCTCTATCAATATCCCAATTTCAATATCTTTATCAAAGGGAATTCCCTCTTGTCTCAAATCATCCTTCACCTCTTTTAATATATGATTTGCTTCCCTTATCTCTTCTATACCGGAAATCATGGGATACATTATCTGCAAATTTCCATAATGACTTGCCCTTAATATCCCCCTTAATTGAGTCTTAAATATATTAACATGCGTAAGGCAAAACCTGATTCCCCTTAATCCTAAGGCTGGATTTGCCTCTTTTATCGGGGTTAAATGGAAATCGAATTTATCACCACCTATGTCCAATGTCCTGATAACAACGCTCTTAGGATGTACCCCCTCTACTATCTTTTTGTAATCGAGAAAATGATCCTCTTCAGATGGAAGTTCTCTTCTGTTCAGGTATAGATACTCTGTCCTATAAAGTCCGATCCCCTCTGCGCCATAATTGAGGGCAGAGCAAATTTCATTAGAGTATTCTATATTTGCCATAAGTTTGATCCTGCAGCCATCTTTGGTCTCAGCAGGAAGGTCCTTGATCTCTCCTAATTTCTCTTCATAATATTTATATCTCTGCTGTTTCTTCAAGAAATGTTGAAGATCTTTCTTGGTAGGATTTAGTACAACAGTTCCATCATCTCCATCTACCGCTATTGAATCACCAGTTTTCACCTTGGTAGTTATATCCTTTAAGCCTACCACAGCAGGTATCCCTAATCCTGATGCCATAATCCCTGTATGAGAGGTCTTGCCTCCCATATCAGTAACAAAACCTAACACCTTTTTCGACGTCATTTGAACAGTATCAGAAGGGGCAATATCATGAGCCACAATGACTACCGATTCATCCATATCAGATAGGCTCTCTTGTGGATACCCGGTTAGATTCCTCATGATTTGATTCCCAACCTGTTGTATATCCACCTTTCTCCCTCTCAGATATTCATCCTCAACACCATCAAAGAGTCTTGTAAAACTATCAAGTGAGACCTTTAAGGCCCAGTCAGCGTTAACACACTCCTCTTTAATACCCTTAACAGTCTCATTGATCAGCATCTCATCCTCTAAGATCATAATATAGGTATCTAAAATATAAACATATTTTGATCCCAGATCCTTTGATACCCGTTTTCTAATCTCTTTGATTTGTGACTTGGAATCCTCAACCGCATCTATGAATCGTCTTACTTCATCATCGATCCTTGATTTCTCTATCTTGTATTTCACAGCACATATGCTTGAACGATCTACAAGGCAGACCTTACCTATCGCTATTCCATGTGAAACCCCTATACCCTTAAACACTCTCAGCTTTCCTTCTCAACATGTCTGGATAGAAGATTGCTTGCAACAGAGATATTTTCCTTTCCATATTCCTTGATAAGATTTGCAGCCTCTCTAAGTTCCAATTCCTCTTCCAGAGAGGGAATCTTCATAAGCATCGGGAGATTTACCCCCGAGACCACCTCAATATTAAGTTCATCCAAAAAAGATATACCGATATTAGAAGGAGTTCCTCCAAACATATCGGTTAGGAGCAAAACCCCATCTCCTCCATCAACATCTTTAATAGCCTTGCTAACCCTATCCCTGGCTGAATCCACACTATTTTTTTGGTCAATAGAGACAACACTTACATTTCTCCTCTTGCCTATAATTATCTCAGCAGTCTTTAACAACTCTATACCCAAACCACCATGTGTTATTATAACAACCCCTATCATCTCCCCTCCATTCTGCTCTCT
The DNA here is from genome assembly GCA_003229375.1 of Nitrospirota bacterium. GTDB lineage: Bacteria > Nitrospinota > Nitrospinia > SZUA-224 > SZUA-224 > SZUA-224. The sequence goes on along the minus strand of QIDP01000164.1, from coordinate 7,959 downwards.
ATCTCTATATCCTCTTTTAATATGATTTGATAAATATCATCTCCGGTTTCCGCATTCAGTAATGTTGTACGAAAAGAGTTGCTCTTTAAAAGTCTGGATATCTTGGCCAAGGCCTTAAGGTGGGTTCCAACAGAATCTTCAGGGGCAACCAGAAGGCATACAAAATGTACAGGTTTTCCATCTAAGGAGTCGAATTCTATCCCCTCTTTTGACCTTCCGAAGACCGTTAATATATCGTTTAACTCTTTCAGCTTGGTATGAGGAATAGCAACATTATCACCTATTCCGGTACTTCCGAGTTTCTCTCTATCAAGAAGGGCATTTACAAGTTGACCCCTGTCTACTACCCTTTCTTTTCTGAAAAGGAACTCTGAAAGTTCCTCAATTACCCCTCTTTTGTCTACGGCTTTTAAATTAGGAATAATTAATTCTCTATTTAATATCTCTGTTATTCTCATTTCTAATTAGGTTCTATCAAACCATAGTTTCCATCTTTTATCTGGTAAAGAACATTAACCTTGTCATTTTTAGAATTGGTAAAGACAAAAAAATTACTATTTAGTATATCCATCTGCTTCACAGCTTCTTCAACAGACATAGATTCTGCCTCTAATCGCTTTTTCTTGATAATTAGTGGTCTTTCTATCCCATATTTTTGAACCTCTTTGTTAACACTATTATTAGCAGTAGTTTTCTTGATACCCTCTTTTTTTTCACATAACCCGGCCTCTCTTTTACTCTTCAGGGCCACAATCCTTTCTTTGTGCCGCTTCATTTGACGTTCAATTTTATCCACAGCACTATCAATAGAGGAATACATATCCTCTGTTTCTTCCTTGCCATGAATTATTGTTCCATTGACATTTATAGTAACTTCTGCTATATGTCTGTATTTTTCCACTGACAATACTATATGGGCATCGATTGTACGATCCATATGCTTTTTTACCTTTTTTAATATCTTCTCCTCTGCATAGTTCCTCAGTGCATCTGTCATCTCTATCTTTCTTCCTGTAACAGTTACTTGCATATCATATCCCTCCTCTTTAGGAAGTTCTGAAGTTTAAGAGTTAAGAAGTTATAGAGTTAAAGAATAATTTCATTTCATAACTCCTCAACTCCCTAATTCTTTAAAACAGGTTGTTATGATGACTTAAGCATTCATTAAAAATCGTCAATTTATTACAGCAAAGCTAAGGTGAAAAAGATTTAGGTATAAGGTCAGATAAATATCTTCTTTCGTCTATTAGCTGGAGGAATCTTAAGTTCCTTACGATACTTTGTGATAGTCCTCCTTGCAATATTAACATCCTTTTTCCTCAGCATCTCAGCAACCTGCCTATCAGCAATAGGATTTGCAGAATCCTCTTCAGAAACAATCTTCTTTATCATATCCTTAACCATAACAGAAGACATCATATCTCCTTCTATGGAGCTGATCCCGCTATGGAAAAAGAATTTTAATTCATAGATACCTTGTGGTGTGTGTACATATTTATTAGATGTTACCCTGCTGACTGTAGATTCATGCATCTCAATGTCATCCGCAACAGTCCTCAGAACCAACGGTTTCAGATAAGATAGTCCCTTATCAAAAAATTCCCTCTGGAACTTAATGATACTCTTCACAACCTTATATATAGTCTGCCTCCGTTGTTCAATACCCTTTAGTAACCACAGCGCAGAACGAAATTTGTTTTCTAAATACTCCCGTGCAGGGTCGGACTTACTTTTCCTCTTGAGTATATCTCTATAAAAGGTGTTAATCCTCAATGTAGGTGTCCCTTCATCATTAAATATGATCTGATAATCATCACTTGCCTTTACAATAGTAATATCAGGAGTAATATACTCCACATTTTCTGGATTAAATCGGTGCCCCGGTGCAGGATCAAGTGTCCTGATAAATTTTGTTGCCCTTATCACCCCTTCTATTGAAATCTTAAGGCCTTTGGCTATCTTTGGGAAATACCTCTCATCAAGTTGATCCAGATATCTTTCAATTATCTTCTTTACTACCACAGATTCATCAGAGTCGTTCCCTATGTTTTGTACCTGCAGGATAAGACATTCCTTTAGATCTCTGGCTCCAACTCCGGAAGGATCAAATGTTTGTATTAGTTTTAGCACATACTCAACCTTTTCTAGTTCAGCATTACACATCTCAGCAATTTCGGTAAGGTCTGATTTCAGATAACCATCACTATCTATATTGCCTATCAGAAAGATACCTATACGCTTATCTAACTCATCATGTGCTGCAAGATATAATTGCCATAAGAGGTGATCTGACAAAGAGATTTCCTTCCGAAGGGTGCTATCTATAGAAGGCCGCTCTATATACTCTTCCGGAGATATACCTCTATCAATATTCTCTTGCATATATATCTCCCAATCAATCTCTTCTCTCTCTTCTTGCTGGGCCTCAGAGCCCTCTTCATCATCCGATCCCAACCTTTCAGTATCATCAGTCCCTACACCATCTTCCTCATCAGATAATACCTCCTCTAACATAGGATTTTCTATCATTTCATGCCTGATTAATTGCACAAGCTCAAGCCTTGCCAGAGGCAACAGTTTAATCGCCTGCTGTAGCATAGGTGTCATGACAAGTTTCTGAGTCTGCTTTAATGACAACTTCATATCCATTGCCATACAAACCACCTCTCTTCAGATATAAACTATACCTGTGTAATTTGTTGAAATCTATATTATTATAGTGAAAATTCTTTCCCTAAATATATCTGTTTAGCCTTCTCACTTTCAGCTATTTCCTCTGGCTTCCCTTTATCCACAATCTTTCCTTCGTTAATGATATATGCCCTATCAGTGATTCTGAGTGTCTCCCTGACATTATGGTCAGTGATCAGGATCCCAATCCCCTTTTTTTTCAATCTGGATATTATCTCCTGAATATCAGCTACAGCTATAGGATCTATCCCTGCAAAAGGTTCATCCAGAAGCATAAAATGTGGAGATGTTGCAAGAGCTCTTGTTATTTCAACACGACGTCGTTCCCCCCCTGAAAGGGAATATGCCATAGTATCTCTGATATGAAGGATATCAAGTTCATCCAATAGAGATTCTACCATCTCTTTCCTTTCTCTATTTGATAAGTCAGCTATCTCTAATATAGCCATGATGTTTTCTTCTACTGTCAACTTGCGAAAGACTGATGATTCCTGGGGAAGATACCCTATTCCGAGTCGTGCCCGCTGGAACATAGGGAGATAGGTAATCCTTTTATTGTCGAGAAACACATCCCCTCTCTCCGGTCTTATTAAACCTGTTACTATATAGAAGGTAGTAGTTTTTCCTGCCCCATTTGGTCCTAATAACCCCACCACCTCTCCCCTCTCAACCAATATGCTTATCTTATCTACAACCTTTCTCTCTTTATAAGTCTTAACCAAATCAGTGGTTTTCAAAACCCGCAAACTTTATCTTTCTCCTTTTTTCTTAGGGTAGAATATTGCTTTGACCTTGCTCTCACTGCTCCCATTGACAATGGTCTCATCCCTATTTATAAAAAATATCATTTCTGTCCCTGTAATCATATCATTATTCTCCCAGGCCTTTGGATTACCTGTAAGAACTATCTTTTGCTCTTCTTCATAAAATATTGCCTTTTGACCAACAGCATATTTTTTTTCTTGTTCTATCCTAACATTATCCCTCGCAATTATCTTCTCTTTTCCTTCTTTCTCATCGTTATGAATCTCTAACACATCTGAATATACAGTCATATTTCCCCTCTTCGCAACCACATTTCCCAGAAAGGTAATCTTATCCCCATTCCTTTCCGATATCATCCTATCTGATACTACAACTATGGGAAGTTCTTTATCATCCTTTCCTCCCTTAACAACCAGATCAGCAGATAAACTTGCATCTGTAATCGGCAAAAGAGAGGCACTAATAATAAAAAATATAAATAGATAGGGATACCTCAAGATCCTTTTTCGATTCTAACCCCCATAAAAGTTGCCTTTACTCTCTTTTTTATTTCTATATCCAGATCAAGATTTGAAATAAGCCCCTTCCCTGTAATCTTGAAATTAGATCCGGTAATCTCAACAAAATCATCCGTTTTGATCTCCCTTTTTGAAGATAGCCACTTAAGACGCTTTGTGTTGAGGACATGTCCCTCTTTCGAAGAAATACTAATGTTTCCATAAATCTCAACATCATTATTACTGTTATAGATTATACCTTCATCAGCGACAAGATAAAAAGGCCCACGATCTACAGAAAAAAATGTCATCTTCACATCCTTCAGGTTTGTCACATTCCGGGAACGGATGATCTCAGCAGATATTGCATCCAACTCCCACTCCTTACGTCCCTTCTCCTCCCCCATTAGATGAAGGTCTTCAATCTGTAAATCTACACCATTTTTTATGATATCGAATTCTAATAATGGTTGATTTGTTTTATAATTCTTAAATAAAAGTAAAGTTATCAATATTATCAGGGATAAACCTGTAAAGAGAAGTATCACCCTCAACCTTATCAAGTTATTTTCGATTTTCGATTTTCGATTTTCGATTGGTTCATTATTTTCCTTTACTCTTGTTGCCCCCACCTTATTCACCTAAATTTATGAATAATCTCAACTTTTAATTACCCCTGAGTCATGGAGTTATAACCTAAATTGAGCGATTCTTTCATGTCGGGCGAGACGCCCGACCTACTGTTGTGTGAAGCATCAACCTTTTCCAGTAGGACAGGCGTCTCGCCTGTCCTCTCTTTAAATCGAAAATCGACATTAATTTTATACTGCCATACCAAGCTGAGAATGTAAAGAAAAAAGATGTTCGAGATTCCCGGGGAGGAGGGTTATCTCTCTTACCCTCTCATCTATTATTAGCAATCTTATATCCAACCGATTTGTTGGAAGTACGGTCTGGATTTTCTCTGCCCATTCTATAATAGTTACACCATTACCATAAAAGTAGTCCTCATAATCCAGTTCCTCCATCCCAATTAGATCATTAATGCGAAAAAGATCGAAATGATAAATCGGAAACATCCCAACATATTGATTCATCAAAGTATAGCTAGGACTTCTCACATATTCTCCATCACCAGCACCTAATCCTTCTACAATCCCCTGTACAAGACAGGTCTTCCCTGAGCCAAAATCACCAAACAAGGATACAACATCAGGGGGTCTTAATAACTCCCCTACCCTCTTCCCAAGTGATATCGTTTCCTCTGGACTCTTAGATATTACAACTATTTCTTGCATCATCTAAAAATACTCCTGCATCCTCTCGCACGGACAAACAAGTTTGTCCATGCCACCCACTCTACTCCCCCCTCCATACTGCCTACTGCCTACTACTTCTCTCACTGCCTCGGGGATTGAGTCTATAATATCACCAGCTATGAGAGACATCTGCCCAAGATGCTCGGAGGCAATATCTCCTGCTAATCCATGCAGATACACAGCAGATCTTAATGCATTGCTTAAAGAGAATCTCTGTGAAATAAGACCTGCAATGATCCCGGATAAGACATCCCCGGCACCTGCTGTAGCCATACCTGGATTGCCAGTAGGATTTAGATATATCTCCCCTCCTGGCTCTGCAATCACACTCCTTGCACCTTTAAGTGCGATGTAAATATTGTATTTCTCGGCCAGGTTCTGTGTTAATTCAAGACGCTTAGCCCTGAGGTCTTTGACAGTGATATCAAGGAGCCTTGCCATCTCACCCGGATGCGGTGTCATAATCATAGGAGTAGAGATATCTTTCAGAAGGTCAAGATAGGTTTTCACGCCGTTTATGCCATCAGCATCAATAACAACAGGACAATTAACGGCCCTCAATAGCTCTCCCAAGAGCTTAACAGTTCTTGGATGAGTTGAGATCCCTGGTCCTATCAATAGTACATCCTTCCCCTCAAGTGAATCAAGTATCTTATCTTTTGCAGACAGATCGATTGTCCCTTTATTTGTCTGAGGAAGTGGTAATGTCATAACCTCAGGAATTCCCATTTCTACTGCTAAATTCATACTCTCAGGTAATGCTAAGGTAACCAGACCCGCACCTATCTTCAGTGCTGACATACTTGCCAGGGCCGCTGCTCCACCCTTGCCAATCGATCCTGCAACCACTAATATATGACCATAATTACCCTTATGTGAATCAGTATCCCTTGGATGGAAAATAGCCCTTATATCCTCCTCTTCTATAAGATTTACCTTTACTTTATTGCTAAGCCTCCCGGGGATACTTATGTCAACGACCTCAAGCCTTCCCACATATTTAGCCCCGGGATAGAGAAGATGCCCCCTCTTCGGGAACCCGAAGGTAACTGTAATATCAGCCTTTATATGTTCGCCAATAATCTCTCCTGCATCAGAACTAAGACCAGAAGGTATATCTACAGAAAGAGTAAATTTCCCTGCATTGTTTAGAAAGGATATTATATCTTTGTAATAGCCTCTTACCGGAGAATTCAGACCCGTTCCTAAGATTGCATCTACAAAGATGTCACAACGCAATATCTCTTTCTTGTGTAACTCAAAATCCTCAAGAGAATCTATTTCAAGGGTCCTGATCCCCATTTCTGTAACAATTTTTAGATTAGTATTCGCATCACCTGACACAGCCTCCTTCCTGGCCAACAAAAAGAGGGTAGTATCTATCCCCTTAGTTACAAGGTGTCGCGCAATAACCATCCCATCCCCACCATTATTCCCCTTCCCGGCAAATATCCCAATCCTTTTCTCTGATATATCTTTATGCCTCTCTAACAATACCCTGACGACCTGTATGCCGGCATTTTCCATAAGCACAATACCCTGTACCCCATAGTCTTCTATGGTCTTTCTATCTATCTCTTGCATCTCTTCAGCAGTTACTACCTTCATTAATATCTACCTTTAATGTAATGTGAATTTATTTTGGGGCAACCGCTTGGGGAAATTCTATAACTCCAGGTCGAGTATTATCAAGCGAGGAAGGGCCCTTTAATAGGATATCATCCTCCTGGATTATATCTATCTTGTCTCTCTCCTCTGAAACCTTATGTTCCTCATCAACCTTGGATAGGAGTGAGAAGAGCATATTATCAACCTCCTGCGATATCTCTATGGCAGAGATTATTTTTGACAATATCTTATTATATTCTTCCACCAGTACCTTTTCCCCCCTTATAGACGCCTCCAGTTCCTCTTTTTTCCTTCTTATATCCTCTGTAAATACAGAATAGTTTTTCTGAAGCAGGGCACGCTGCATCTCTCCTTTTTCCATCTTTTGACGAATCTCTGTATCAATCTTTTGCAATCTGTTCTTCTCTTTTTCAATATCTAATAGTTCTGAATCTAATCTGTTAAAGAGTTTATTTAATCTACTCATAAAATCATTTCTTCTATTCTCTAACATATCCCTACCCACTTGATTTGATGATGTCTGTAACTTTATATCTGTTTCGAATATGTCATAGAAGATATCAGAGAATAAGCCATTTCCATCCCTCTCAGGGTCAGAGAGGAGATGGATAGATTTTCCCCTCAATATTTCATTATATTTTTCTTTTAACCATGCCTCCTTATTCCCTATTTCTTCCAGATTTTCCTCTGTGTTTTTTATGTTCTTTTGATATGTCTCCATATTTCTTGTAACCTTTTTCAGCTTTTCAAAGGTATCAAATCTGTTCTGGGTAGACTCGTTAACTCTTTTCTCTAATATCTCTCTATTCTTCTTCTTAAATGTCAATATTCTGTTAAAGGCATCTATAATCCTCTGAAATTCATTTATTGCCTTCTCTTCCTCCTTCTTCAACCCTGCTACATCGGAATCCAGATCATAACTCTCTTCTATCGTTACCTCTTCCTCTCTCATAATAAGTCCCTCCTTTTTTAGGCTCTTCTCCCAATTACTACGGTACAGGTAGAGGTATCGGGATAGGATCACTAGCCTGAAAGATTTTAAGTATGAAGTATTTAAG
>QIDP01000043.1 GCA_003229375.1 Nitrospirota bacterium | reverse complement strand
ACTCAGGTTGTTTAGACTGTAGTCTGTTAGGACTGCGCAAAGAACGAATCAAGGCTCCCAACACTTTTTCAGACTCTACAAGTTTTAACTCTCAGCCGGCAAAATTGCATGATCTCGCATATTTTTTCCTCACTATTCAGCTAAATACCTATAGACTATCCACCTGAGTAGTTACAATCAGTCTTAAAAGGGAATTTTTGAGGCCGATTTTATGATATGAGGGGTGATCAGTATAATGATCTCAGATTTACTTATCTTGTCCGTTGTATGTCTGAATAATACCCCCAGGATCGGGATACGCCCCAGCAGAGAGACAGATGATCTTGTATTCTCTTTTCGCTTCTTAATCAGTCCGGCTATGAAGATGGTATCCCCATCCCTTGCAAGCAGATCTGTGGTCACCTCGGTGGTGGTCTTTCCCGGCTTACCTCCCACAAACTTTGCACCGCTGACCTCCGGATTAATCTTCATGGTTATATTGCCATCATCCATTACATTAGGGGTCAGGATCAATTTAGTGCCGATCTCATAAAATTTGATAGTCTCCTGTGTTACACCTACTGATACCGTAGTTTCGGAATATCCTAATTCTTCGCCGATATTGATATTTGCCTCTTTATTATCGAGTACCAATATCTTTGGGGTAGCCAGGGTATTCAACCTCCCCTCATCCTGCAGGTTGTTTAGAAATATCTTAAAATTTTTACCCATAACGCCAAAGAAGAGCCCTGACATTCCGGTATTAAAGAGTGTGGTGAGATCTCCTGATTCCCTGGTAAGTAGATTGGTGGGACTGCTCTGGAGACTCGCAGGGGTGTTTGCGATTTCAAAGGCAGCCTTCCAGTCTATCCCCAGGGAGGTTTCATCAGTTAGCGTTATCTCCAGTATCTTTGCCTCGATCAGCACCTGTTTGGGAGGCCTGTCCAGTTTCTTGATTATCTTCCTGATCTGTTCGATACCATCGGTTTTATCTTCGATGATCAATGTCTTTTCCGGTCTGTAAAGCAATACCTTTTCCGGGTCTGATACCATGTCTCTTATAATTTTGTATGTCTCATCCAGATCAGCATAATTTAATTTTATTGTCGCTACCTCTACCCCTGCAAGGGCTCCCTTTCTTATTACCCCTTTCTTTTTTTTTGTGACAAAGATGATATTATCTTTGCTTGTGTATAAAAAACCGTTGAGCCTGATAATAGCATCCAGGGCCTCTTTTACAGATACCTTATACAGGGTCAGCGAGATATCTCCCGATACCTCCTTGCCTATTACAATGTTAAGTCTCTTCTGTATTGCAATGGCCTTGAGTACATCACGAATATCTGCCTCATTGATATTTATATCAAGGATATCCTCTCCTTCAAATGTGAACATCCTTTTTTCTGCTTCTTCTGAAAATTCTCCCTTAATCCCCCCTTTTTCAAAGGGGGGATTTTGTTTGTCCCCCCCTTTACTAAAGGGGGGGGAGGGGGGGATTAGTCTTTCTTTTGAGTTAGCGTAAAGAGGTAGAAAAGATGACACCCCTAAAATAATAAGAATTATCAGTATCTTACTGTAAGGTTTCATTGTTTTTCCCTTTCATATTTAAAGAGACTCTCTTCTTGCCGTTGCTTAAGAGAACAACCCCATTTTTTATCTCTACTACCTTAAATCCCATGATATATTCCCCTATCCCTACTATCCTGTCATTGATTATTGAGACAGGTCTTTGATTGTTGATAAGAGTAGCCTTCAATTTGAGTTTTTTTATTATATCCTCTATTTTATTATCCTCCTTTTTTTCCTTTTTTTTTGACAGGGGCTTACCCTTTTTATGCAGCGAGATGGTCGGGGAAAAGAGATCCCTCTTTAAGGAGGATTTTAGAGGCTTCCGGACACCCTTGTTTTTGGCCTCATGTTTGTCTTGTGTCAGCAGAGTGTCTATATCCTTTAAGGTTGTATCAGGATGAGATTCAGATATCCTTTTAGAACTAGCTTGAGGGAGGGGAGTTCCCCCGGTCTTCTTCTCCCGCAAAAATCTGTATGTGAGTATAATAACCAGTACAACAGCCAGTCCAAGCATGATGAATATCTTAATTTTCGATTTGTTCATCTTTCACCTGAAAATATTGATAAAAGCATCTTTGTTCTCATTATCCCTGTTGGTTTTGGTTCATTAACGGTTATTTCTTCTATTCTTATAACACGTGTGGCGTTTTCTATCTGATAAAGGAATTTGTAAAGGTTCCTGAACCTGGTATCGACTGTTATATTCACAGGGATTCTTGAATAGAAAGATCCCTTTTCCGGTTTGCTAGGGATTATTGACATCAGTTTTACCTTGTTATGCCTTGCTATCTTGTTTATATCCTTAAGAAAGGCAGCTATATCCTCCTTTCCCGGGAGCCTCTTTTCGAATTCCTTCAATCTCTTTCGGATACTATTCGTCTCTTGTTTAATAGTTTCCAGGCCGATATTGACCTCTTTTGCAAGCCTGAGTTTTTCCTTCAAACTCTCCTCTTTTATCTCCAGGGCTGCCATTTTTACCCTTTCTTTGTTAAAAATGGTGGTATAAGAGACCAATATCGTAAATATTATGGATACAATTGCAATAATGTCTATCTTTCGAATCATTCTACTTCCTCTTGTTGCTAAGCTCTTGCTTAGCAACACATTTATTTTAGAAGCTCTGCTTCTATAGTCAAAGCAGGAGCTTTTACCCAATTACGTTCCCAAGCTGGAGCTTGGGAACGAGAGTGTGAAATTAAATCGAAAATCGAAAATCAAAAAATCACCTCAATCTCAAAATCCACTGTAACCGGTCTTTTATTGTCATTAAGTGTAGAGCGATTCAGCATCACCTTTGAAAAATATCTTGATTTTGTCAGCCCTGACAGGAAATCAGCCAGGTCATTGTTTGATAATGCCGTACCCTGTATCGTCAGTATAGGTCTTTGGTTCGTCTCTATATTAGTTACCCCTCTCCTTCCCTTTCTCGGCTTATTCTTTTTTACTACAAAGTAACCTGTCTCTGCAAATTCATCTCTTTCTGATCTATTTATTTGTGAGGAAGAATTCTCCTGCCATCTTAGCCCTGTAAGCCACATATTATTATTTATCCTCTTTTCTATCTCTGAGAATATAGCGCTGACCGATTGCTTATTCATTAAGACATTGATCCTTCTTTTCATTCCGATCAATCTGTTCATCTCTGTCTTGAGTATCTTCAACCGATTTATCTTTTCCTCTATCTCTCTATTCTGTGCAATTAAACTATTGACCTTTTTTTCATAACTGATTACATCCTTTTTAAGAAAGGAGAATATAGTGGCTGTAAGAAGTGCTGCCACTATGGCGATACATAGCCACATATATATACGCCTTATTATCTGACTTTTTAATATTACATCAAAAGGTATTAAGTTTATTTCCTTTACCCTTGCTGCTTTCATCTATAAAACCTCTTTGTATCCGTTCACAGTTCACAGTTTTTTCAATGAATCATGTAGAGAAAGAAGCGCTCATAACCTCCTTTTACTTTTTGTTTTCATTAACTGTAAACCGTGAACTGTGAACGGATATATTATATTTTTCTCAATGCAAGTCCGAGTGTGATGCCGAAATAGGGCGCCTCTCCTCTTTTTTTATTTAATGAACTATCCCCATTTAAAAAGGGTGCTAAGGGATTTACCATACTTGTTGTAATACCTGTTGTATATTCTATATATCTCTCCATATTTTTGATGTAGAATCCCCTGCCTATCAGATATATTGTGTCTATTGTGATGCCCTGCATCTCTGCCGAGAAGTAGATCATGACCTTTTTTATCTCCTGATCCAGTTCCTCTAACTGAGGTGATACGATTTCGTATACTGTATCTGCGACCCTGTTCATCCGCTCCATCCTCTCATCACCATCTGCATGAGCCTTTTCAGCATCGGTTGGACTTAATCCTACCTTATAAAGAAGTTCCTTTGCCCCCCTGCGGTCCAGTTTTAGATTGTTCATTAATAAACCAATCATATTCTCTATTCCCCACTGTATGTTTCTCTCAAGGAGGATATCATTACCGCACAGGACAGTGATAGATGTATCAAGGTCTTTTATATTAATGACCATGCTCCTCTTTACTTCATCGTTATCGTCCTCCTTATTCGGCTTTGAGTCTGGAGGCAGGGAGGCAGTGTATAAATACCTCATGGCCCTGACTACAGCACAGGCGCTTATATCGATAGCCTTTGGTCTCAATCCTGCCCCCTTTATGATTGATATATGTCTGTCTACATCCTCTCTTTTACTCGCTATCAAAATGGATTTCTGCTTTCCATCTCTCCCCTGACCATTCTGGTCAAGTGGCAGATAGTCAATGACCGCTTCATCTATTCCGTAAGATAGATGTGCCTTTGCCTCTTTGATAATCGCATCTTCCTCGTTCTCCCCTTCAGATAATGAAATCTTGACAGGGATTATATCGAGCCGTGAGGCAGGCATGGCCGAGACAACCACCTTTCCATGAAAGGATGTTCCCTTTAACATCTCTCTAATAGTCTCGATGATCCCGACCTCCTCCCCTTCATCCTTATCTCCTGCACCGACAGGGGGGATATCCTTTACAATCATGTCCTGTATTCTCCACCCTTCAGGGGTCTCTCTTAACTGGATCAGTTTTATGGATGTCAGATCGATCTCCAGTCCTATTGGAGAATATCTTGTCATTTTGAACATATATTAAATCCTCTTCCTCTCCTTTACTCGCTCTACCTGGTAAGTATAACCAGCTTTGGCCACAGGTTTATATCTGCAGATTCACTTGAGAGAAATTGCCCGTACAGCTCACTAACATTCATGGTCACATTTTCTGTCCCATCATCACTAAAGGCATAGGTCCCTATGCTCACCCATTGCCCGCCATTTTTACTCTGGTCCACAAGTACTGTTTTAGAACTTCCGGAGTAATAAACAGTAAATGGCACCCTGGCAGCAAAGCCGGTACTTATTGGATACCAGACAAATACCTCATATGAACCGGCACCTAAGATCAGGTCAGCCTCCCATGTGACTGTGCCAGGACCGGTACCAGGCTCATTGTAACGGAAGCTTGAGCCATAATAATCAGGATACCCTGTAGACATCCTCCATGTGCCTTCTGTTATGCTAAATCCAGGATCACTGTTGTCGACAATACGCTCGTCTGTGGAGACAGGAGGCATAGTTATGGCCTTAAATTTAACAGCATCTGCAACTACCCATTTGTCTTCAGTGGAGTCCTTCATTATGATACCGAAGTTGGAGGAAGGATCATCTACCCATCCTCGTATCAGAGATATATCCGGGAGAGACCACCTGTACCATATCTTACTCACCTCTTGTATGGTTGAGAAACTCTCCACCCTGGTATCATAATCCCCCCCATGCGTATTCCACTCCCTGTCACCATCATATGTCTCCCACGTAGCACCCGCAGGCCTCATATTTCCCCCCGGCCCCTCTGCCCATGATCGTGTGACCCTGTGTATATCAATGCTGGGCATACCTATTCCGGTGTAGCTATCCATGTAGAGTTCTATATATGCGGCATATACGCCCAGGGTATCTATACTACCGGGAAGGATTTCGCTTAAGTCAAATCTTAGCAGACCCCTGTAATAATTATTACTCTGATCTTTGCCTATGAAGAGAGTGGTCTCTCCGCCATAGTTGAGGGAGTGATTGGCTCTATCAAGATATGTGTCTGCCACGGCGCGGAAGGCAAGGATATTTCCTATTGGTGTCATTCTCATCTGAATGGTTTTCCGGGCTATTATGGTACCGTCATCCTTCCTGATCTCTCCTGTTGACGTAATGATGATATCTCCAAGGATGCCATCAGGCTGCAAGGCCTCTGTGCTGTAAGAGCCGCTGCTGAATTGTTCACCTGTAAATATGCTGCCCCTTTTTAGCGGGTCTATCATAAGCTCATATATAGTATGCTGTACCCCTGCCTCAGCAATACAGGTTGCTTCATGTTTCTTAAGGTGGTTGGGTGATCCCGAGCTCTTTATCCCGCTGCGTCGGTTCATGGTGATCCCTGCTACGACCAGGAGGCTGATCATGATCATTACCATCACCATGGCAATACCGCTCTGGGAATTCCGGGGATTTTCGATTTGTTTGTCTGATTTTTTGTTAAGTTTGAAACTATTCATAGCAAACCCCTTTTTTAAAATTTTGATTTTTGGTTGTCAATTTAATTCTTTCACCTGAAAATACTCCCCCTCACCCTAACCCTCTCCCCCAGGGGAGAGGGGACTGGTAATTGACTCCCTCCCCCTTGATGGGGGAGGGTAGGGGTGGGGGTGATTCAATTTTCATTTCCCTTTGTGCCAACTGGTCGGCATGACCTATTTTTTTCTACTCCTTCTTTAAATCGACATTCGACATTCGAAAATCGACAATAAATTTCCTTTCCATCAATGGCCAGTTGATGTCCCGCTTGAGTCCACACAGTTTCCCCTTGGAAGCATCAGATTCGAGGCCAGGGTGGTTGTCTCAAATACCACACTCTCCTTTCCATTGTCCAGTTTCAGGTGTATCTTGATCAGGGTGTTGTTGTTAATTCTACGCCGGATCACCCTAAACTCTGTAACATCCTCTGCAATATCTTCTGAGGTAATGGTAAGGGTTTTGGTTGCTCCATCCACTACATGCTCTTCCACTACAAGGGTATTCCCCTTAAGATAGAATATACGCGGGTCAAACCAATCCTCATCTGCTGTACCGTCATTATCGTCATCATTATCCCCCTGTCCATATAGATCCCCTGAAGGGTCTTCATCATATGCACCATCTAAGTCACTGTCTGTCCAGTTAAGACAATCTTCATCTACAGGATCAGGAGCGGGCAGACCCGTCGATCCTGCATACACTTCATCCGGGGTAATAAATGAGAAGAAGACAGAAGCAAGAGAGGACTGATCCTTTAAAAATTCTGCATACATTTCGTCGTCATCGGTTATATCCCCTTCGTCTACACTCCCATCTCCATCATCATCTATCCCTGCAATGCCAGGCGCGTTATCGTTTGTTATATCTGCCCCGGGGTCTTCATCTATAAGACCATCTCCATCATTATCTATGCCTGCTGATACGGCAAGGATATCTCTGAGGTTATTATTCTTAATAGGTATTAGTACCCATTTGGTATTCCTGATACTGTTGACCATCATCTCCATTGCACTCTGGCCATCATGAAGAAGTTTGTCTTTATCATTATTGTATCTCCATGATTCGAGTGCTCCGTATATCACCTGGGTGAAGAGACCGGCAATGATTGCAAGTACAACAACAGAGACAAGTACCTCGATCAGTGTAAGACCTTTATTGCGATTTTCGATTTTCGATTTTCGATTTTCGATTGGGTTATCAGATTCTTGATTAAGCCTGAAACTATTCATAACAAACCTCCTTGTGATAATTCACCACGGAAAGACACGGAATATCACCGGAATTGATTAATTCAGTGTAATTCCGTGAATATCCGTGGTAAACTTATTACGAAAATTGTCTATGCTTCATTCTACGCAGGTGGCGGTGCATTTGGATCGTGTTCGTAATTCGATTTTAGTGTCTCTATTTGTGCCCCGCCTATCCTCACCGTGATCTTTTTTAGCGCTGGATCAGTGGTTGGATCCGGTTGCCCCCTGTATATCTGTACAATGACCTCCCTGTTAACCGGTTCTCCATCAATGGTCACCTGATCGGACAGGGCTGTACCCTCCAAAACATTACCATATGCCCTGGCCATGATCTCATTCATCTTCTCACTCACGAAGTTCACTATTTCTGCCTTCTCCTCAATGGCCTCATGGGACTGCAGGGGTGTAGTAAGTGAGATGGCCAGGGTTACGATTACGACCGATGTAATTGTTATCGCCAACAGCATCTCGACTAAGGAAAACCCCTTGCTGCAATTTTTGATTTTTGATTTTTGATTTTCGATTGCCAATATTGTATTTGCCATTTTTCTCCTCTCCCCTTTTTCCTTAATGTCTATCTTTCGAGTCATATAAAACCCCTTTTAACTACTGAAGACAACTGAAATTTATAACCTGAATCTTACCCCGTTTCCGTGCAAGAAATTTTTTGTGCCGGTAGCCGCAGCCTTCAGGCTGCGATTTTTTTGCGCAGGCTAAAGCCTGCGGCTACCAAAATTTGTGTCAACTTATTTGTTACGTTTACCATAAATGTTTCCCTTTTTTTTAAATCAAAAAATAGCTATCGCAAAAGTCTCCCCAACCACAGGAATACTGCTAAGCCCTGTATCAACAGTGACTTCCTTAGTTGTACCGTTATAAGCAATAATCTCTCCAGCGTAACAGTCATTACTCCCTGATGTCATTATGATGGTGTATCCATTAAAGTAATCATCAGCGCTTTGGGTTAGATCGGCAGTAAACTGAGTAGGGCTGCTGCCGCTCACTACTACTCCTGTTTCAATTAAATCTCCTGCTCTCACCCTTCCTGTTATCGGGCTTACTGTGACAATCCTTTTTAGTTTGTCGTATTCGATGATCACCGTTCCACAATCAGTTGGTCTGCCCGGATCTTCAACATCAGAGCCGAATGTTACAGAAACAGTCATCATCCCAAAATCTGCGTTGATTATATTGACCCCCTTAACATGTCTGTCAGTATCAAAGTCAAGCATATAATCCTTCTTATCAAAGGAATTAAGTACTGTACTCCAGATAAGCACCCCTTCTTTTCTCTGAACCTTGAAGTCATTTTCAGAAGTGCTGAATGTCACCCTGTGCTCCTTCTCTTCCTTTACTGCAAGATTCCTGGCATACCAGATAGCTGTTGCGATCTCCTCTGTTGCTGCGTTGAGCTTAATATCAGCAAAAAATCCCTTCAGGGATGGTATAGCAACAGCAGATATAATCCCCACTACAAGGATAGTTATCACTATCTCTACTAAGGTAAACCCCTGATTCCTGTTAATATTCTTCATTGGTTCTAATTATCTGCCCGCATAAGGATTTCCTTGTGCATCATTACCAGTATTGTTGGCAAAAAACTGTCCTGTATTAAATATAAATCTCCATCCAGTACTGTTATCTGCGGCAGGGGGGATACTAATTGCAACAATAGTGGTTTCAACATCAACCACATTTTCCTGCCCGGATGGACTGCTGGGCACAGGATTAGCCGGGACCCCCTTTTTTATATATGGACCATATATATAGGCGCCACCTTTTGTAGCAGATATGTTATTATTGAAATCTGTATACAGCGTAAGCTGCTCCACTAATGCAGCAGCTGCTGTATATGGTGCATTAGTGCCTGTGATAGCAGTTGCATCGTCTTGTTGAAGTATTGTACCAGGATAATCTCCATTATGTTGAGCTGCATAGAGCTCAATCGCATTCCTCATGGCGGCCAGATTAGAATCCAGGGCTGCCTCATTCGCATCCTGAGTTGATGCACTGAACTGTGGTATGACGACCGCTGCAAGGATGCCGAGGATGATCACTACGATCAATAGTTCGACCAGTGTGAATCCTCCTTCATTTTTTAATACCTTTTTCATATCCTTTATCCTTTTCATTATCCTTCCCCTCCTTTCACCTAAAATCCCCTTCACGGACAAACAAGTTTGTCCATGCCACCCGGTATCAGTTCACGGTTATCTGTTTACAGTTTACAGTTTTTTCAATTTCCTTTTACTTTCTGTTTTCATTAACTGTAAACCGTGAACTGTGAACAGTTACCTATTTTCCTAACTGCAGCACCGCAGCACTGCTTTTCTTCCTCACCTCCTTCAGCGGACTGCCCTGGACAGTTTGAATATCGGCAGTATCAGGGATGTGGCAATGAGACCTACCACTACCCCCATCACAATGAGAAGAACCGGCTCAATGATTGTAGATAACATTTTCATCTGATTGCTGATCTCCTCATCATAATAATCTCCAAGTTTGAGCATTACTGTGTCCAGATTCCTCGATCCTTCCCCTGTCTTGATCATCTGTCTTACAGTCTCGGGTATAAAAGGTGCCTCTATAAAGGGAGGAGACAGTCCCTCTCCCTTTTCAGCGCTCTCAAGTATCTTATCTATAAAACCCGCAAATATTATATTATTGGCACTCCTGCGGGCTATCCTCAGGGCCTCCAGGAGCGGGACCTTACTTCCTATCAGGAATCCGAGTATACTCATCAGTTGTGATACATATATCTTTATAAATATCCCTGACAGGAAGGGGATATTTATCTTTAGTCTGTCTATGATCTGTTTTCCCTTCTTGCTCCTTAGAAACCTGTATATGCTGTATACCGAGACTCCCAGGATAATAATGACCATATACCAGTAAGATAACAGGAAATTACTAAGCCTCATAAGTATCCTGGTTGTTATGGGGAGCTGGTCCATTATATTTTCAAAGAGGTCTTCAAACTTGGGGAATACGAATGTCAGTATGAATATTACAACAAAGGTTGCGACAATGCTCAGTACTGCCGGATATGTCATCGCGTTCTTCATAGCAGCAAGAAATTCTTCTCTCTTCTTCTGGAATCTGACAAGCCTGTTCAGCATCTCATGGAGATTTCCGGTACCTTCACCTGCCTTCACCATGCTGATATATATATCAGGGAATATATCAGGATATCTCTCCATTGCCTCTGACATCAGTCTGCCGTCCTCTATATCTGCCGCAATTCCATCGATTATGCCCCTGAATCTTGGATTTTCTATCTGGGTTGAGATGGCAGAGATACTTGTGTTTAAGGGTGTGCCTGTCTCAAGCATAAGTGACAGTTGGGTGGTAAAGAAAAATATGTCCCTCCCTGATATATCTTTTCTTAAATGGATATCCATATTTATATTAATATTTCTGAGCTTTTTCAGAAACGATTTGAGATTTTCGATTAAGGAAGGAGCACCATCCCGGATCAGGGAACCGCCTGCTCCTTTTTTTACCCTTGCCCCTGTAGTCTGAATCGCCATCTCTATTTCCTCTGAAAATACCCCCTCACCCTAACCCTCTCCCCCAAGGGGAGAGGGGACTGACTAATTGTAACCCTCACCCTTGATGGGGAGAGGGGACTGACTAATTGACTCCCTCACCCTTGATGGGGGAGGGCAGGGGAGGGGGTGATTCAATTTTCATTTCCCTTTGTGCCGATTGATCGGCATGAGTATTTCCTTTCTTTAAATCGACAATCTAAAATCTAAAATCGAACATTCCCTCATTCTGTCTGGATTGCGATGTCCACCTCTTCCACTGTTGTTAATCCTTGTTTGGCTTTTTTCAATCCCTCCATCCTGAGTGATGGATATCCTGCCTTGTCCCTGAACTCTCTTATCATATTTACTGATGGGTTCCGGAGTATAAGTGATTGAAAATCCCGGTCAATTTCAAGGTATTCAAAGATACCTATCCTCCCCTTGTAACCTGAGTCATAGCACAACATGCATCCTTTTCCCTTTACCAATTGTAGATTCTTTTCATTACTCCACCCGAGTTTGTCCACTAATGTACTCGATGGGAAGTAGCTGGTTTTACACTCAGGACAGATCACACGAATCAACCTCTGAGCAACTATTCCGACCAGAGAGGAGGATATTAAGTAGGACTCGACCCCCATGTCGAGCAAACGGGTTATGGCACTGGCGCTGTCATTGGTATGGAGTGTTGAGAGGACCAGGTGCCCTGTGAGGGATGCCTGTATCGCTGTCTCTGCTGTCTCTCTCTCCCTTATCTCCCCGACCAGGATTATGTCGGGGTCCTGTCTCAGGGTGTGCTTCAGTATCCTGGCGAATGTCAGGCCGAGCGGATCATTTACCTGGTTCTGGTTTATGATCTCCAACTGGTATTCTACAGGGTCCTCTATGGTAACAATATTCTTTTCCAGGGTATTCAGCATATTTATAGCTGAATACAGGGTTGTGGTCTTGCCACTCCCTGTGGGGCCTGTTACAAGGATCAGACCAAAGGGTTTTCTGAGGAGTTTCTTGAATTTGCCAAGTATTTCATTGTCAAAACCGATTTCATTGATATCGAGTATTGCATTCCTTTTGTCCAGCACCCTGAGCACAATCTTCTCTCCATGAATACTAGGCAGAGAGGAGAATCTCAGATCTACTGTCCTCCCTTCAATGTATACCTGGATCCTTCCCTCTTGAGGGAGCCTTCTCTCGGAGATGTCAAGTCTTGCCATGATCTTTAATCTGGAGACTACTGCCGGATAGAGCTCTATTTTAGGGGTCATTGCCTCATAAAGGACGCCATCGATCCTGTAACGTATCCTGAATTTTTTTCTTTCAGGTTCGATATGTATATCACTGGCCCGATCCTTGATCGCCTTAAGGATAATAAGATTGACGAGATTGATGATCGGACTCCCTTCTGCCAGCTCTTCTATATCCTGGTAGTCTTTTTCTTTGATAGATTCTACTAACTGTATCTCCTGTCCCTCGAGTTCCGCAATAAAGTCGGTGATCTCTACCTTGTCGTCATAATATTCCTCTATGGCATTCTTTATATCTGTTGCCCTGCATAATATCGGATGTATTGCGCAACGCGTTATCTTCATCAATTCATCAAAGACAAAGACTGCCTGGGGATCCGGAGTAGCGATGAAGAGATTTCCCTTTACCTTGAACATGGGTATGACATTGTACAATTTTGCCTTTTCTTTTGGTATGATATTTACGATCTTCGGGTCTATGAGCCCCTTGCCCAGCCATACATGCGGAAAACCAAGTTGTTTACTGAGGGTATCAACAATCTGATCCTCGGTCACCATATTCAGTTCTATTAATACCTGTCCCAGGCGTTTGCCAGTCTTTTTGTGTACATCCAGTGCAGTAAGGAGCTGATCAGGGGTCAGGATTTCTGATTCAACAAATATCTCTCCCATCATCTTCTGTTTGACTAGCGGGACCATTGTCATAGAAAACTCCTCCCTGCCTTCTCCAGATCAAAATATATCTCAAAATAGGTAGTCATATTTGTTATGTTCAATATCTCATTACAGAGAGGATTAGGATTTGCAATCTTTATTGTTCCGCCTCTCTTTCTGATCTTATTATGATAATCCAGGAGTGCTTCAAGACCCTTACTGTCTATAAAAGGGACCTGACTGAGATTGATTACCAGCCTGATCTCGTTCCTCTCCAGGCACTCCTTTATCTTGTGGTTTAATGGATCAAGACTCTCTTCTATGATCGGAAACTCCGGTGTTATAAATGTTACTGTCCCTGTTTTGGTTCTCTTTATATTCATAGCGAACCCTTTTTAAATTTTCTCTGAAAATACCCCTTTCACCTTAACCCACGGACAAACAAGTTTGTCCATGCCACCCATCTGACATCCGAGGCAAGACGCCTTGGCTGTTAACCCAATCAACCAATCACTTCAATAAATATATCAACAATCTCGGGGTCGAGTTGTGTCCCCTTTGTCCTGATCAATTCATTGATACACTCCTTAGACGACATTGCAGGTCTGTAGGCACGTGAACTGGTCATAGCGTCGTATGTATCTGCTACAGCAATGATCCTTGCCATAAGTGGTATATCCTTTCCTTTCAGACCAACGGGGTAACCGGTACCATCAAATCTTTCGTGATGGTGGTGTATACCATCAAGTGATCCCTTTAATTGTTTAATCGGCTTTAATATTTCATATCCCTTTTCAGGATGTTTCATTACAGATATATATTCCTTGTCAGATAGAGAAGAAGGCTTTGTTAATATCTCTTCAGGTACTGCAATCTTGCCTATGTCGTGCAGGATAGATGCCCATTTGATGTCCTCTGTCTCCTCTGCACCTAGCCTCATTGTCCCTGCAATACTCACAGAGAGTTTGTTTACCCTTTCAGAATGTCCCCTGGTATATTCATCCTTGGCCTCTATTGTAGCTACGAGTGTCTTGATGACGCTTAATAGAAAGTCCCTCAGGTTCTGGTATAGTTCTATGGTTGTTATGATGCTGGATATCTGTTCAGCAATGGTCTCGGTCATTCGTACATCACTGGTTGTGAATCTCTTGGTCGAATCTATGTTTATGGCACAGAAAAAACCGCCCATCGAATACTTGACCATAACAGGTATCCCTATAACACTTATCGGGGCAGCAAAATACCCCTCTAAATGGGACAGCTCCCTGATATCCTCCATTACAATCTTATCAGCCTCATTTTCGAGGATATCAGATATAACCCTTCCAAGTTTATTCTTGAACTCATCTATCTCTATTGGAAGGGCAGGGCTGTTATCAAGTACAATGTCGTCTATCTCTTTTATAGGTACAGATACCCAAACCATGTCTGAACCAATGATCTCTTTGAGGTCCCTTACTATTAGCTCTATATTGCTCACAGGGTATTCAAATCTGTCCATTCTTTTTCCGATATCGTATACCATATTCAATTCTTCGTATCGCATTGATAACTCTTGTGCCATGTGGTTTATTTCGAAGTGATTGTTGTATCCATCCGAGATGATATGGGTTACCTCCTCTAACAGCTCTACTGTCTTCATGTCAAAACCATTCTTATCTGACTTTTCCGGGGCAGAAACGAATTTCGAATTTCGAATTTCGAATTTCGAATTATTATTTGCCGGACGATAGGCGATAAGAACCATGGATGATATATCGGGCATTTCTTCAAATGATATGCCCATGGCATTTATACTGTCGTAATATACTTCAACCCTTTGTTCTCCTGTTGCCTTCATTTTTTCGATGATACCTCTTAAGCATTCATCCCCATGTTTCCGAACCTTTACCCGCAAGTGACTATGATCTGTTTCATTCCCTTTATCAGTGCGGATATTCCCTTCTCTATCCTCTGACCCCTGATCCCCCTCTATAAGGATAGCCCCTTCTGTATCCCGGAGTTCAACAATAGTATTGGTCATATCTGATATCTGCGTCAGAAATCCCCTGAATCTTTTAAAGTAGTCTTTATACCTGTTTTTTTCCTGATTCTTGAAAATCATAAGTGTTTAACTTCCTATAGTCACAAAATAGAGATCTATTATTCTCAATATCTTTCTCGGACTGAACGGCTTTTCGATGAACCGAAGATTCATATCACCTGTCCATTTCCTGTCATCTTTGTGGATCCTGCCGGTTATTACAATGATGAGGGGCTGATTATCTTCCATCTGCCTGATCTCCTCACACAGCCTTTGCCCGTCCATACCCGGTATATGGATATCTGTAATGACCGCATCCGGTCTATCCTGTTTTACCTTTTTCAGACCATCCAGTCCATTAGCAGCACAAATTACCTCGTAACCTGCGTTCTCTAATTTTAGCCTCAGGACCCGCAGGATATATCTCTCGTCATCAACAATAAGGATCCTTTTCTTCAATGTAAGACTACCTCCTCTTTTGAAAGGAGCACAGTAAATTGTGTCCCACGGTCTACCTTACTAAGTATCCTTATATCCCCATCGTGCAGGGATATAATCTCCCTGGCCAACGAAAGCCCCATACCTGAACCGGGCTTGTTTTTTATCTCCTCACGGGAAGATCTGAAAAATTTGTCATATATATACGGGATCTCCTCTTCTGATATCCCGTATCCTGTATCGATTACGTGGATCAGGGTATGAGTATCATTCTCCTCTGCCCTGAGGGTCACAGACCCCCCTTCCGGTGTATATTTGATAGCATTGCTGAGCAGATTGATTATTGCTGTCTGAACAAGGACTTTATCTATGGAAAGAGGGGACATCTTATCCGGCAGAATGGTCTCAAACTTTATATTTTTACTGAGCGTATGAGGTTTCATCAGCTTAGCGGTCTCCTCAAGGAAGGCTATTGGTTTTAGTATATTCTTATTTATTGTCAGACTTCCTATCTCGATCTTTGATATGGTTATTAGATTTTCTATCAGCCTTTCCAGACGATAGGTCTCTTCATTGATGATATTGTAAAATTCGATCTGGGTATCCCTGTTATTTACTTCGCCATCTACAAGCATCTCTGTGTAGGATTTGATACTGGTAAGAGGTGATTTTAATTCGTGGGATACACTTGAGAGGAAATTGATCTGTGCCTTTTCAGCCATCTTTTGTGCGGTAAGGTCTTTTACTATTATTAAACTCCCGATAGAGTTCTCTCTATTGTCGAGAAGGGGCATATAATAGATCCGTATGATATCCTCCCCCTTTGGTTTTTCTATAGTCAGCTCCATATTCCTCTGTACATAGGTATTCCCCTGAGATATCCCGCCAGAGATAAACTCTCTGACCTCTTCGTGATCAAAACATTCTTTTATATCCTTCCCTATGGTCTCCTCTCTGTTGATATTGGCTATATTCTCTATGGTCTTGTTTACCAGGATGATCTTTCTTGATGAATTTGCGACCATGATTCCTTCATTTATGTTATCTAAGATTGCCTCAACCCTGTTTTTTTCGTAAGATAATATCTTGTTGGATATCTCTAATTCCTTGTTTAAACTACTTAATTTGACATATTTATCTTTGAAGAAAGATATCATCATGTTGAATTTCTCTATCAGCATTCCTACTTCCCCGTCACCGGACATTTGAATCATCTTGAATTCTTTTGTTTTTATCAGATCCTCGAGATTGGTATTTAATACCTTAATCGGACGTATAGAGCTGCATATCATATAGTAAAAGATAGGGACAAGCATGAATATAGACAATGCGATTATTGCAAAGACCCTTACATCATCATTAGAGATCAGACCGTATGCATCAGGAGTGAATCCCAACCTGATAACACCTATCTTTTTGCCGTTGTAGGAGATAGGCCTTGAGAATTCGTAAATAGTTTTTCCTGTCAGTGTGTCCTCATAGATCTGTTTCATAGGGTTATTTGAGGAGGCGGCCTTCAGGGAGATGGGATCAGACATGGTAGAGTCTATTGTCCCGCTGTCTGTATGGGCGATAATCCTGTTATTTGTATTCATGATCATCCCATATACCAATCCCTTTTCTTTTGCTATAAAGTTGATGATCTTTAGTAGCCGATTCTGCTCATTTTTTTTAAGCTCCCGGATAGAGGAATTTGCTATCAGATTGGTCAGGGTAGCGCCGTTTGTCAGGAGATCACTCAGCTTGTTTTTTTGTTCATACCTTATGAATAAAAATAGCACTATAAGGATGACCGATAGAGAAGATGCAATCAAGATCAGCCCTGCCCTGTCAGTAAAACCCTTCCCTGCAAACCTATGCTTAATCTTCTTTTGGGGTTCTTTTCTCCCTGTTTCTGCGGTTTCCTCTTCCTCTTCATATCCTTCTCCAGCCAATTCAGACTCCATAATAGTCATCTTCGATGTTATATCAGTTATCTCTTCTGATTTTGGAGTCTCTTCTTCAAATTTTTCTTCCATATCAGCATCTGATTCTATCTCTGGCTTTATAGAGCTATCATATAGAGGGACTCTTTTCTCCTTATGACCTTCCTCTTCTATAATATCCTCTTCATCTCCTGCTGCTCTCTTTTCTCCTGCTGTCTTATCTGTATGCTCCCACAGATATTTATAGGGGCCTTCTCCCTCTACCTTTTCCTTAGATAATTCATCCTCATTGTGATTTTCGATTTGTTCATCACTTGCGTTCTCCACAATTTCCTCAAATCTTTTAAACAGCGTATCAATATCCTCCTTCTCTGTCGGATTTATCTTTTCCCTTCCACCTTCTCCCTTCCACCCTTCACCTTTCACCTTTGACCTATCACCTATCACATTCCTCCTGGCGATAAAGATATTATGACACCTTGCACACTCTGCCTTTCTTCCATTTTCGGTTATTTCAGAGGAGTTAACCCTGTATCGTGATTTGCATTCTGGACATTGAATATTCATAGTGAACCTTGTTCTAATTTATTTTCCTTCCTTAAATCGACATTCGTAAATTAATTGTAACTATTCAGGTCTCCCCCTTTGGAAAAGGGGGATTAAGGGGGATTTTATAATTATAAGTTCTTCAAATCCCCCCTCACCCCCCTTTGCTAAAGGGGGGGATGAATAGCTGAATAGTTACAATTAATTTACGATCTCTTTTTATGGCCTTTATAGTCATTAAGTCCGTAAATGTTTGTTGTCCCATCATCTATCTTTGTAAGCCTCTTTTCTCTGTCTAACTCTTTAATCGCCTTTTTTACACCCCTTTCCGGACATTTGATCCACCACCTTGCAATCCCTTCCGGCGAGTCCTTGGCCTCAGGAAATCTTTTGAGGTAATCCATGATCCGTTTTTTTATGATTTTGGTCTCGTGATCTGAACTCATCTTGAAAATATCTCCTATGAAAATTTCCCCTCACCCTAGCCCTCTCCCCCGGGGGGAGAGGGAACTGAATAGCTAACTCTCTCCCTATAGAAGAGGGGACTGAATAACTAATCCTCCCATAGGGAAGAGGAGACTGACTAATTGACTCCCTCCCCCTTGATGGGGGAGGGCATAGAGCACAGTAATTCCCCCTTTGCTAAAGGGGGGTCAGGGGGGATTAGATTTTCATTCCCCTTTGTGCCGGCTTATCGGCATGAGGGACTCCTCTTGTTATGTCCCGGAATTTAAGTAGTTGGAACAAATCAAAACTACGTTCCGGATTCCAAACAGAGCAAGTCTTATGCCTTGAAATGATTAATAGGGCAGAAATAGATGCCTTATAGTTGTAACTATTGAATATAATTAAAGTTATTTTAAGGTGGATGGATAGTTAAATCGTTTTATATGGAAGAATGTATGTAACTAAGTGGGGAGTTTTGCTCGCTTTTGGGATGCTGAGCAACAAAGTGGGCATTTTTGCCCGGCTAAATCGTGATGAGTGATGGGTATTTATTTTACTCATCACCCATTACGCATTACGCATCACGATTTTATCAGTCCATATCTTTGGGCCTTGGTTCGCAAACTCTTTCTGTTGATCTTTCCGATCCTGGAGGCCTTTAAGATATTGCCGTTGGTACTCTCTAAAAGTCTCTTAATATAGTCCTTTTCAAATTCCTCACGGGCCAGGTAAAATGGCATCTCTGTTAACTGCTTAAGGTCGTCATAACCTCTCTTCCCTGCCTGTGAGTTATTCGCAGACAGATCCTCCTGATCATCGAGAGTCAATTTGTCAAGGGCCTCTTTAAGACGTGTTCTCCTGGGGGTCTGACCGATCTTCTCCCGTAGTCCGATCAGGTCCTTTCGTCTGATTGTGGGTGGGGAGTCAGCCATTGCTACTGCATTATAAATGATATTCTGCAGCTCTCTGATATTGCCCGGCCATGAGTAGCGTGATAGTATCTCGTACACCTCTGGTTCTATATCCTTAAACTTTTTGTTAAGATTTATCATTGCCTCTTTCATGAAATGGAGAGCCAGAAGCGGGATATCATCGATCCTCTCCCTTAAAGGCGGTAGATGAATAGATGCAACATTCAGCCGGTAATAAAGGTCTTCTCTGAAGACCTTCTCTCTGGTTTTCTTGTCCAGGTCTGAGTTGGTGGCGGATATGAGCCTGACATCTACACTTATATTTTCGTCGCTGCCGAGTACCTTTAATTCGCCGTCCTGGAGAACTCTCAGCAATTTTGCCTGTAGATTAAAAGGTAATTCTCCTATCTCGTCCAGAAAAAGGCTCCCTCTGTCGGCTGCCTTAAACACACCATCCCTGTCTGAGGTGGCTCCGGTAAATGCCCCTTTTTTATATCCAAAGAGCTCACTTTCTAAAAGGGTCTCAGGGAGGGCGCCGCAGTTTATAGGAAAGAATGCCTTGTTTCTTCTTTTACTATTATAATGAATTGCCCTTGCAATCAATTCCTTTCCTGTACCACTCTCTCCCAGGATCAGTACAGGGAGATCTGTTATGGCAATTTTTTTGACAATCTCAAAGATCTTGAACATTTTAGGGTTATTACTGATGATTCCGCCAAATTCCATGATTTTAAAACCCCGATCTTATTAAGGCATCAAAATGCCTCTCTAAAATATCCTTATGAGGTTTTGCAGCCTTCCACCAAGGAAGGAGTTTTTTAATTATCATTTTCCTCCTTGCTGAAATCAATTCCTTGTTTTTTAAGATACTCGACCATGGTATCCAAAAAGTATTCTGCATCCCGTATTCTTTTTTCTACCTGTTCTGCTTCTGGCAAGAAAGCTACATCATAATCAGATAAATAGCGGTCATCTTGTTCTTCTCTCAGTATCTTTGAGTATATAGGATCAATCTTTCCAGTTTTTACTAAATACATTCCAAAAAGTCTTTTAACAGCATCATGGGAATCAATTCTTACATCTTGTGTAAGTAAAACTGCTTTTGCTGCATGTAAGATTGAATAATATGAACGAGAAATTGCATCTTCAAAAAGTTCTTCTTCAAAAAGTTTCTTTGCTGAACTCAGAGACTTTCTGCCTCTCAATATTTCTCTCTTTATCTCTTCCTCATTGGGATATCTCATATTGCTACTCCTTCTATCTCAACATTCTTAATAAACTGGAAATTGTTCCGCTTTAAATAATCAATATGAGACTTTGAAATAACCTGAATAGATAATTTATAATCAATTTCTTCATCTAACTCATAGCCAATTTCTCTTATCTTGTCTCCTTTCCTCCAATCTTCTGATGAAGTAACAACTATAACATCAATATCCGATTCTTCTGTTGCATTTCCTCTTGCCTTTGAACCAAAGACCAATACCTTTAGGATTTCACCAGAGAATTTGTCTTCTATTCTTCGCTTAAACTCCTCAACTATTTTTCTTTCTTTTGAAGTAAGTTTCATCTTTATCACTCCTTTAAAATAAGTTAAGTCCTTTATAAATATACTATTTCAGTGGTTAGAATGCAATAAGGAGCTGTCCAAAGGAGCACGGACAAAAAAAAGGAGTCAAATCATTGACGAACCGGAAAGTTTTGCCCACTTATATTCTTGACAATTTAAGAGGATAATCATAATATCTATTCATTAGTATAATAGTAGTGCCTAAAGTGAACTAAAGTGCCTAAAGTTAATTGAATATAATCTTTTAGCTTTAGCTTACTTTAGGCATTTATAACAAACTACCACCTTTTAGTGATAGTTATTTGACTTTATTCACATGAAAATACAGTTACAATCTAAGTTTGTTAATATCATTGGTAATGCCTCCAGGATGCAGGAGGTCTACAGGTTGATCGGGAAGGTAGCAGATTCTGACAGCACGATTCTGATCTATGGGGAAAGCGGGACAGGAAAAGAGCTTGTTGCAAGGGCGATTCACTATAATAGTAGTCGAAGTGATAGACACCTGATTCCTGTAAACTGTGGTGCGATACCGGAGGATATTTTGGAAAGCGAACTTTTTGGACATGAGAAGGGGGCATTTACCGGGGCAATGAGGAGGAGGATAGGGAGGTTTGAATTAGCTGATAAAGGTACAATATTCCTGGATGAGATAGGAGATATGAGTCCTGCCCTTCAGGTGAAGATTCTCAGGGTATTGCAGGAACAGGAGTTTGAAAGGGTTGGAGGTACCGAGACTATTAAGGTAAATGTAAGGGTTATTGCTGCCACACACAGGGATCTGGAAAAGGCTGTAGAGGAAAACAGGTTCAGGGAGGATCTCTTCTACCGCCTTAATGTTATACCTGTAAATCTTCCTCCTTTGAGAGAACGTAAATCCGATATTCCCCTATTGGTTAACCACTTTCTCGATTATTTCAATCAGGTGAAGAATAGGAATGTGAAATACATCTCTCCTGAGTCAATAAAATTTTTGTCAAGTTACAGATGGCCCGGGAATGTTAGGGAACTGGAGAACCTGATCGAGCGTCTGGTTATTTTAACTGATAACGATACTATAATGCCTGAGGATATGCCTGAAAAGGTGTTGGGGGTGGATAGCGTAGGGCTCCCCTCAGGAGGTTTAAATCCCGGAGATATGGTACATGGAAGCACCTCTTCACCGGATGGCAGGGATACCGGGACTATTGCTGAGGTGGTTAGGGATACTATAAGAAGGTCATTAGACGACATACCCGGGGATGGGATACATTTAAAGAGAGTTGTTGAGGAATTCGAAAACAGGCTTATAATTGAGGTGTTGGATAGAACTAACTGGGTTAAGAGCAGGGCAGCCAGTCTCCTTGGTTTAAACAGGACTACTCTTGTTGAAAAGATGAAGAAAAAGGGAATCTACAGGGAAGGGTGAAGGGTGGCATGGACAAACTTGTTTGTCCATGATGGTATCTTCCAAAATCGTCAATATTATGACATTCATAGATAAATTATATATTAATTCAAATACTATTTATATAGTTCAGCTATTAAAGCAGGCAGTAAGCAGCAAGCAGCTTCTGCCTATATGCATACTGCTTACTATCTGTAATTATCATTGGCACAATTATTGCATTTATTTTAGCGCAGGAATTTCCATTTTGGACGCAGATGAACGCAGATTATTAAGGAGCTGTTCAAAATATAATAAAGAATAATATTATCTGCGAATATCAGCGAAAATTTGCGTCCTAAGTTAATTTATTGCTTTGGCAATCGAAAAGATGAACCAATCGAAAATCGAAAATCGAAAATCGAAAATTAAGTTCAAGGGATATCTTTTCTTTATAATAATCCTCCTGCTTATAATTTTAGATGTATCAGAGATATATGCGGAAGAGAAGGGGATTAACAGGATTAAAGATGTACGTTTCGGTATTCATGATGGGTATACAAGGGTGGTTTTTGATCTTGAGCAGAATACATCTTATAAAGTTATTCCGGATATTAAGAATAGACTGATTACCCTAAGGTTTTTTGATCTGAGACTCTATGATGGAAGCAGATCAGAAACGTTCAGTGATTCGAGGATCAAGTCCGTATATCTCAGTGAACTACCATCCAGGGATGTTAGGGCCGATATCATACTCCGGAATAAGAATAATCTCTTTTTTTATTTTGAACTCAATGACCCTCCAAGGATAGTAATAGATATTAGAGAGAAAGATGTACCTGCTGCCGACAGCAGACCGCCTAAGGCGGACCGCCTGAGAGAGAAGCTTGAACCTGCCACCGATAGCAGACAGCTAACAGCAGACCGCCTGAGAGAGAAGGGTAAACCTATTACCCGGAAAATTGGCAGGTCTGTTGATCAAAAAAAGGATGGGGCCATGGTCACTCATCTATCCGGGGTATCCGGGGTAAAGGATGAGGAGAGGGATCTGTATAGAAATTGCCTTAAACTCTTTCAGGAGAAAAGGTATGGAGATGCTGTCTCAGGATTTCAGTCCTTTATGGATAAATATCAGGAGAGCAAATTTGCCGGGGATGCAGCGTTTCTTATAGGTGATTCCTATTATAATATTGCCCGTAAGACAGGTGAATACCTGCCTGCTGTAAAGGCGTATAAATCTGCTATGAGGCGCTATCCGGATTCTGATAAGATAGATCTCGCATTGTACAGGATGGGCAGATCCTACCGGAAAAAGAAGCTTATTACAGAGGCAAAGGCATCCTATGAGGAGATCCTTGATAGTTATCCAAAGGGGAAGTTTGCATCAAGGGCACGGCTTAATAAGGCAGATATCCTGTTGGAAGAGAAGAAGTTTAAAATGGCTTACAGAGAGTTAAAGAAGATAGTCTCTCTTTATCCCCTTTCCAGGATTGCGGGAGATGCCACATTTAAGATTGCTAATTCTCTATATAAGAGTAACGATTTTATAAGTGCCGAGCTGATATATGAAGAGGCAAATAAGAGATGGCCCACTTATCCCAAGGCTCATCCGGAGGTTATGTTCAATATGGGACAGATATATTTCAAGAATGGAAGATTGGGTAAGGCACGCAATATATTTTTTGTCTTGATAAATCTCTATCCTATCAGCGATATAAGCAGAAAGGCGCTGATGGTGATAGGTGATATTTACAGTATGGAGGGGATGGAGAAGGAGAGTCTAAAGGTCTATTCCGAGGCAATACTCAGGGGGCCGAATAGTGATGAGGCATATTATGGAAAGATAAGGATGGCTGATATGGGGATGGAAAAACCTGATATAAAGGTTACTGATATTGTCTTTGATTACACCCCTTATTACAGACCAATGGATACATATAAGGAGATAGCAGAGAGGAAGCCGTCTGATTTAACAGGAGAGGCGCTCCTTAAGAAAGGGATTGCCCTTTCAAAACAGAAAAGGTACACTGAGGCGATACGGGTCTTTAGAGATGTGGTGACAGGATATCCTGATACTATATTTTCAAAGGAGGGAATTTTTTCGCTTCAAAAGACCTTTTATAAATTGGTGGATATTTATCATTCTCAGGAGGGATTCTTACCGGTATTGCTGGCATATCACAAAAATCTGGAGCCCTATCTTAGAGATATTACAGATGTAGAAAGCCTGTTTCAGATAGGGGAGAGTTATCAGAAGATAGGTCTCTATGACGCGGCTATTGATCGTTATAGAAGGGCCATGGCCCTTGATCTAAAGGGCGTATACAGTGATCGGTTAGTTTTTAAAACAGGGGAGGCATATCTCCTTCAGGAGAATTATACCGATGCCGAGAGGGTTTTGAAGGAGTTTTTAAAGAGGTTTTCTAAAAGTAGTTATTTGCCCCATGCAAGGCTATCCCTTGGAGATACCTTTTACAGGCAGTCCAGGTTTAAGGAAGCGGCTGGTGAATATCGTACATTACTAAACACCTATTCAGAGGATCAGAATATTTCAGAGATATATTACTATCTCGGGAATTCTTATAAAAAGTCAAATAAATTTGACATGGCAATCGATGCCTATAAAAAGTCGATCAGTTCCTTTACTGCTGCCACCTTCAGAGGGAAAAAGGCGCCTATCTATATTTCGGATATCTACTTTGAGATAGGAGATTGTCTATACAAAGATAAAAAATACCCGGCTGCTATCGAGGCGTTTCAAAGGGCGATAAAACTTTATCCTGAAGATGAAAGATATACATGGGCTCTATATTTTATTGGTGATAGTTACAGGAAATTGAAGAAGAAAGATAATGCTATAGCTGTTTTTTCAGATATTGTAAAGGATTTCAAAGGTGAACTGATAGGAGAGATAGCAGATAGAGATATCAAGAGTATCAAGTGGGAAGAGAAGTATAAGGAGTATTTTTGATGGATGATAAGAATATAGAGATCGAGGTTCTGAATCGTGCCTTTCAGTCCTTTAATGCAGCCACTGCCAGGTTAAATGATTCGTATGAGAGACTTGAAAATAGGGTAAAGGAGTTAAACCTTGAACTGAAAAGGAAGAATGAGGAACTTATAAAAAATCTGGAGGAAAAGGAGGAGGTAAAGAATTATCTGAATAACATACTCGAAAGCCTGACAACAGGGGTTATGGTGGTCGATCTGGATGGGAAGGTGACAAAGGCTAACAGGGCAGTCAGCGAGATTCTATCTACTTCATTGCTAGGTAAAGATTTGAGTGATATCTTTGATCCTGACCTTTGCAGTATCTTGTTCAAGAGTTCTCCTGAGATATCCTCCAGTGGATTGACGCTGGAGAGAATACTTACTAACAAGGTGGGAGATACAGTTTATGTAACAGTATATGCCTCTCCTGTAAAGAATCAAGGGGGAGAGATTATAGGAAATGTCCTGGTACTTCAGGATGTTACTACGATAAAGAGATTAGAGGAGAGGGCAGAACGTAACAAACGTCTGACCGCAATGGGTGAAATGGCCGCGGGTATTGCCCATGAGATAAGGAATCCGTTAGGGAGCATTGAACTCTTTGCATCGATTCTCAAGAAGGAACTCGCAAATGATGGGGACAAGAAGAGATTGGTGGAGCACATATCTTCCGGGGTCAAAAATATGGATCATATTATCTCGAATATCCTCCTCTTTACAAAATCTCCGAGACCTGTCTGCCGGAGGTATGATGTGCACAGATTTCTCGAAGATAGATTACTCTTTTTGGATAATATGATTAGACATAATAAGATCAGGTTAATAAAGAGATACAATAGTCAGCATCTCACCGGGTGTGGGGATCTGGAGTTGCTGAAGCAGGTATTCTTGAATATTATCTTGAATGCTATACAGGCTATGCCGGAGGGGGGTGATCTCATTATCTCTACTATAATGGTAGGTGAGATGAGTTCTATTGCGGATCTAAGCAGTGAGGATATAAAGGGAGAGATGGGGGGGGATAAAGGATCAGGGATAATGATATCTGTATCCGATTCCGGATGTGGAATACCAAAGGATAATATAGACAGAATATTTGATCCCTTCTTTACCACTAAGGAGCGGGGGACAGGACTCGGGTTGGCAATAGTGCATAATATAGTAAAATTTCATGATGGTACAGTAGAGATTGAGAGTAAAGAAGGTAAGGGGACGACCTTTACAATTATGTTACCATTATGGACAGAGGAAATGGCCGCACCGACAAGTCGGCCTAAAGAGGGATGAAAATTGAATCACCCCCACCCCTGCCCTCCCCCATCAAGGGGGAGGGAGTCAATTAGGCTGTCCCCTTTCCCATAAGGGAGAGGGTTACAATTAGTCAGTCCCCTTTCCCATAAGGGGGAGGGAGTCAATTAGGCTGTTCCCTTTCCCATAAGGGAGAGGGAGTCAATTAGTCAGTCCCCTTTTCCATAAGGGAGAGGGTTACAATTAGTCAGTCCCCTCTCCCCTTGGGGGAGAGGGCTAGGGTGAGGGGATATTTTCAGGTGAAATGTGAAAAAGAGAATACTTATTGTAGATGATGATGCAGGGATGAGGGCTGCTCTTACCGAGGCATTAAGACGCGGGGGGTATTCTGTTACAACTACCTCAAACGGGTTTGATGCACTGGATATCTTTGCTGAGGAGACATTTGATATAGTGATAACCGATGTAAAGATGCCCGGGATGAACGGGATAGCTGTATTAAAAGAGATAAGGAGGACTTCACCTCAGATCCCTGTGATTATGATAACGGCTTATGGAACGATTGATAATGCTGTTGAGGCAATGAAGGAGGGGGCATTTGACTATATCTTGAAACCCTTTTCTGCTGATACCCTGGACGCGGCCGTTAATAGGGCGTTTCTTAGTACAATCAGAAGGGATAGGATAGAGACAGATAAAACGGTTAAATCGACAGAGGGGCAAAAGGTCTCTATTAAGGGATCGGCAGCAAAGAAGATTATCTCCAATAATGTCAGGATGAGGGGACTTATCGATCTTGCCCGGAATATTGCTTATAGTAAGGCAACCGTTCTTGTTCAGGGTGAGAGCGGGACAGGCAAGGAGCTCTTTGCTCAATTCATCCATCAGTCCAGTCTGAGGAGGGATAAACCTTTTATCGCTGTGAATTGTGCTGCACTTCCGGAGGGACTTTTAGAGAGTGAGCTTTTTGGCCATGAAAAGGGCTCATTTACAGGGGCACTCGGAAGAAAGATAGGAAAATTTGAACTTGCCAATCACGGCACAATCCTTTTAGATGAGATCAGTGAAATGGATCTTCCGTTACAGGCCAAACTTTTAAGGGTCTTACAGGAGTATGAGGTAGACAGGGTAGGCGGGAGAGAGCCCATACCTGTGGATGTAAGGATCATTGCGACCACAAATATAGACTTGATGGATGCCATCAATAAGGGTAGGTTCAGGGAGGATCTCTTTTATAGATTGAATGTAATTCCCCTGATAGTACCACCATTACGGGAGCGAAAGGATGATATCCCGCTTCTTTTAGATTACTTTTTCAAGAAGCATAATTCTAACAATGGAAAGAATATCTCAAAGATCTCAGAAGAGACCATATCTTTCTTGATGAAGTATGATTGGAAAGGGAATGTGAGGGAGTTGGAGAATGTAATTGAGAGGGCTGTTCTTCTTTGTGAAGGAGGTGTTATTTTACCTTCACACCTCTTTATGGAGGAAGGGATTACAGGAGATAAGAAGGGAGATGTTGCTATCAAGGCGGGCGTGTCTGTCAAAGAGATGGAGAAACAATTGCACCCTTAATGAGGTGAAAGGGAATAGAACCCATGCTGCTGCCATGCTCGGCATCAGTATAAGGACACTTAGGAACAAGCTGAATGAGTATGATAGTAAATAGTGCCTAAAGTGTCTAAAGTGAACTAAAGTGCCTAAAGTTATTAAGTAACTGTTCACGGTTCACAGTTAATGAAAACAGAAAGTAAAAGGAAATTGAAAAAACTGTAAACTGTAAACTGATAACTGTGAACGGTTATGTTCAACTTAAACACGAAAGAGTGGAATTTCTAATAACTTTAGCTCACTTAATTTAAGGGAGGAAATAGTTATGGATTTTATGTCGGCATTAAAGATTAGCGCCTCTGGTTTGAGCGCACAGCGCCT
>QIDP01000031.1 GCA_003229375.1 Nitrospirota bacterium | reverse complement strand
AAACGCTGGCAGGACAGGCGTCTCGCCTGTCCAAAAGTTAAACTCAGATACAGCCGGGACGGCTGTCCTACTGAGGTTTTAAGGCTCTCAAAAATTTCGGCTCTTCTCCCAGTTTCTACGGTAAATGGGAGAAGAGCCGAAATTTTATCCAGATGTAGAGAGATTGATTATAAGAGATCAGGAGGAACAGGAGAATTTCGGTCAAGAAGTTAGTAATACGTTTCATTTGTCAGATAGTTTTATCTCTATCGAGGATCAGTCGAAGATAGAAAATAAAATTAAAAGATTTATTAGGTTAGTGTTTGGGGATCCATTTCATACACCAACGAAAGCTGAGTATGCTATGTTTTTTGCACAGGCCGCCGCTCTCAGGTCAGGAGCCTTGGCTAGACAAGTTGGTGCTGCTGTTACTTCTGTAAGTGGTGAAATTTTATCTGTGGGTACAAACGATGTTCCTTGTTTTGGCGGGGGGTTGTATTGGGTTGATTCCGACAATGATCAGCGGGATATTATGCGACGAGAAGACTCCAATACCCTACATATTAATTTGATTGTACAAGAGATAGCTGAGGTTTTGAAAAAAAATAAAATGACCAACCCCAAAGTGAGCAGAGAAGAAGTTATGAGAAAAATAAAATCTGACACATATCTAACAAATTTAACTGAGTTTGGAAGAACTGTCCATGCAGAAATGGATGCAATAACCCAGGCGACGAGATTGGGAATTTCACTTGCCGAAGGGACCCTATACACAACTGTCTTTCCATGTCAGAATTGCACGAAACATATTGTGGCTGTTGGAATCAAGAAGGTTATTTATATTGAACCTTATCCCAAAAGTTTAGCAAAAGAGTTACATGGTGATTCAATAGTTATTGATGAGCAGAATCCTGATAAGGTGTCATTTTTACCCTTTGAGGGAGTTGGACCAAGAAGATTTCAGGATCTATTTTCTTTAGTGACTTCGGTTGGGATGAAAATTGAACGTAAAGAAAAGCATTCTGGAAAAATAAAACAGTGGATACATAGATATGCCCGGCCACGTTTGCCTATGTCTCCGACATCATATTTGGACGAAGAGATGGTTCGGATCAAGAATCTTGTTGTTAAAAGCTAACTTAGAATCTTTAAGAAATAAATTATTCATGTGTTTAGAGTGATTATAAGGAAACGGGAATTTTGGTAACGTATTTAAAGATTAGAATTTTTGTTCATAGGGAAGGAGGAATTATGTCAGAAAAAATTGAAATAAAAAACGGAGGCTATTGGGAGGGCATTGAAAAAATAGCTAGAGAAGTGGATAGTTGGCCGAAATGGAAAAGAGATTTAAGCGGGTTGGGAAGCAATTATTGTTCGGAATTGCAACCCTGTAGAGGCGAATATAGTAATAGCATAAAAAAGAAAGAGAACCCGGTGGTTGAATAAGAGAATGCACTAATTTTCGGCGGCTTTTCTCCCAGTTTCTACGGTAAATTGGGAGAAGAGCCAAAAAAAATAATGTTCCAGCCAAAATTATTTTTTTCTTTCACCCACTTGGGACTTCCTGTTTTTAATATTCCTTGGTCTTATGCCACTTCGGGGCTATGGAAGTATTACCCGCTCTTCTTATGTTGGAGTTATAGAAAAACAGTCCAGATTTTTTTCTTTACATTTATTTATAATTTGTTAAAATTATCAATAAAACTTCTACAAAAAAAGGAAAAAGAGAGATGAAAAAGATAGCACGGTTTTCATTTACTTTGATGTTGACCTTATGTCTTGGCTTAGGATTGATGGTTGGATGTGGTAGTGATGGAGGAGGAGATGATGGGGAAGGCAGTACTCCACAGCCAGCAGATATATCAGGGGATTGGGTTGGTACATGGGAGTCTACAGATTTCCCCGGCGGCAATGGCACTCTTACTGTCAATATTACCCAGGATGGCAATAATATAAATGGGACAATCACTCTAACCGGCTCAGAGTACCTTTCAGGTGGAACCTTATCAGGCACGGTAAATGGAAATAACTTTACCATGAACATAGATTTCGGCGAAGGATATTATATGGTAAGTACTGGAACTATCTCTGGAAATAGTATAAGCGGTACGTATGTTAGTTATTATAATAATGAGGTTACTGATAGGGGAAACTATAGTGGCAGTAGGGGAACACAACCACCAGCACCTCAGGAAGCTAATGTAGTTTTATATGGTGAGATTAATAAAACTGAAGATTATAACGGTGATATAAAATTGTTAGGTGAACTTAAAAACATAGGTAATATAGATGCAACATTTCCTATAATTACCTTCACCTTTAAAGATTCATCCGGAAATGTTATTGGAACTGATTATGCATATGTTTATGGCTCATGCAAGACATTAGTTTTACTTAATTTAGAAACCCATAGCATTTTAGGGCCGAATGAGATAGGGGGGTTCCTGTTATATACAGATATTCCGGTAAATAATGTTTCCAGTTATGAATACACAATCGAATGGGATGAATATGAAACAACCCAACCTGATGCAAATGTTATCTTATATGGTTCAATAACAGAAGGGGAGGATATTATTGGCCTATTAGAACTATCAGGTAATTTAAAAAATGCCGGGACCGAGACAGCTATTTTTGCTGAAATAACCTTCATTCTCAAAAATGGAAGTGGTAATGTAATCGACATATCAGTGTTGAATTTTGTGTATGGTTCAAATGTCTATTTGCCAGATATTGATTATTACACAGATACAGCTCTATATCCTAATGAATCAGGGCCTTTTGATGCGTGGACATTAGTTTATCCCAATGAAGTATCTACTTATTATTATAAAACATCATGGGATGATTTTGAAAATGTGTCATCATCATTAAATATAAATCGACTATATAGTAACATTGCCCAAACCCAAACAGACGATATAACACCAGAAGAATTATGGCAACAAAGGAGAAATAGAATTGATGAGGTGAAGGCTATTATACAGAAGGCAGTGAAACCATAGAATGTATACAATACAAAACTGGTAGCCGCAGGCTTTAGCCTGCGCAAATATCGCAGCCTGAAGGCTGCGGCTACCGGCAGAAGAGATTACTTGCACAGAAACGGTGCAGATTCAGGTATAATAAGTATTTCCTCATCAATTGTGTGGAGATTTTCTCAAATATTAAGCCTGTTTTTCTAATTTACCCACAAATTTGTCAAACGCTGGCAGGACAGGCGTCTCGCCTGTCCAAAAGTTAAACTCAGATACAGCCGGGACGGCTGTCCTACTGAGGTTTTAAGGCTCTCAAGAAATTTATGTAGAGCCAAAGCAGCAGAAATTTGTTGCAGTAGCAATTATTTTTGCAATTATTTATTATTGACTTCCCTTATTTTAGGTAGTACCTTAATATTTTTCCTATCCGATGAATAATTTAATAGTACCATATAGAGTGCTAATTTAGAAAGAGATTGTGTCCTAACCAGCGGATTAACTCTGATCCAAAAAGCCGGCGCTTTTTGTCCAGGTTATCCGCGACATTAGCTGCACAAAATCAAAACTTTAAAGGAGAAGAAAGCTATGAAAGACGAAAAGAAGAGGTTGACCACCAATGCAGGGGCTCCCGTATCTGACAATCAGAATGTGATGACTGCCGGGCCTCGCGGCCCGCAGTTGCTGCAAGATGTCTGGTTTATAGAAAAACTCGCCCACTTTGATCGTGAGGTCATTCCCGAGAGGCGCATGCATGCCAAGGGATCAGGGGCGCATGGAACCTTCACCGTTACTCACGACATCACCCGCTACACCAAGGCAAAGATTTTCTCCGAGATTGGAAAGAAGACCGAACTTTTCACACGTTTCTCAACGGTGGCAGGTGAACGCGGCGCGGCAGACGCAGAGCGTGATATCCGTGGATTTGCCGTAAAATTCTACACCGAAGAGGGCAACTGGGACCTGGTGGGTAATAACACGCCCGTCTTCTTCCTGCGTGATCCACTCAAGTTCCCCGACCTCAACCACGCAGTGAAGAGAGATCCCCGGACAAACCTGCGCAGCGCCCGCAATAACTGGGACTTCTGGACATCACTACCGGAGGCGCTGCACCAAATCACAATAACCATGAGCGACCGCGGCATTCCCTGCTCCTATCGCCACATGCACGGCTTTGGCAGTCATACCTTCAGCCTCATCAGTACCCAAAACGAACGGCACTGGGTCAAGTTCCATTTGGTCAGCCAGCAGGGCATCAAGAACCTCACAGATGCTGAGGCCGGGGCCATCATAGGCAAGTGCCGGGAAAGCCACCAGCGCGACCTCTATGAAAGCATTGAGAAGAAGGACTTTCCGAAGTGGAAGCTTTTCATCCAGATAATGCCGGAGAAAGAAGCCACCAACTGCCCGTACAATCCATTCGACCTGACAAAGGTATGGCTCCGCAAGGACTACCCGCTGATTGAGGTCGGTATTATGGAGCTGAATCGCAACCCCGAAAACTATTTTGCTGAGGTCGAACAGTCCGCCTTCAACCCGGCCAACATCGTACCCGGTATTGGTTTTTCACCCGATAAAATGTTACAGGGCCGTTTGTTCTCGTACGGTGATGCCCAGCGTTATCGGCTTGGTGTGAACCACCACCTGATTCCGGTCAACGCATCGCGCTGTCCCTTCCACAGTTACCACCGCGATGGCGCCATGCGAGTCGATGGCAACTATGGCAGCACTCCCGGTTATGAGCCTAACAGCTACGGTGAGTGGGAGCAGCAGCCGGAGTTTTCAGAACCACCTCTCAGTCTGGACGGGGCTGCCGATCATTGGAACCATCGTTTCGACGACGATTACTACACCCAGCCCGGCTTACTTTTCCGACTGATGAGCCCTGAACAGAAAGAAGCGCTCTTT
The DNA here is from genome assembly GCA_003229375.1 of Nitrospirota bacterium. Lineage (GTDB taxonomy): Bacteria > Nitrospinota > Nitrospinia > SZUA-224 > SZUA-224 > SZUA-224. The sequence goes on along the minus strand of QIDP01000031.1, from coordinate 26,415 downwards.
GCCAATACCTCCCGTGCCATGGGCGATGCTCCCGAGGAGATTAAGATCCGCCATATCGGCAACTGCATGAAAGCCGATCCGGCTTATGGAAAGGGCGTGGCCGATGCTTTGGGCATTTCGCTTGACTTCCCTCAAAGAGACCCCTGAGGAGTTTATTCGGGAGATTCGCATGGCATCAGCAGCCAAGTTATATGAACTTGGCAAGTTGTCCTCTGGTCGAGCAGCAGAATTAGCTGGGATATCACGAGTAAGTTTTCTCCAGGCCCTTGGCCGTTATAATGTGCCAATATTCGATATAACATATGAGGAGTTGGAAAATGACCTACAAAATGCCTAAGCATGTTATTGTGGATACTTCGCCCATTTTCTACCTCCACCGTTTAAGATTATTGGAAATAAATGAATTTGGTGACCCTATACCAGAACCAAAGGGACATCGTCCGGTGTTAGCATAATAAAGAAGGAAAGCTGATGAGAAGAAGTGGGAGAATTTAAACTATTTTCCGATTATCAACCTAAGGGGGATCAGCCTAAGGCCCTCCGTGCTCTATCAAAAAATGTCATATCAGGTGTGCCTCACCAGGTCCTCCTCGGTGTTACCGGCTCTGGCAAGACCTTTACGATGGCAAAGGTGATAGAGAAGGTACAGACCCCCACACTTGTTATAACCCCTAATAAGACACTTGGAGCACAGCTCTATGCCGAATTCAAGGGCTTCTTCCCCCGGAATGCTGTAGAGTATTTTGTTAGCTATTACGACTACTACCAACCCGAGGCATATATCCCCCGGAATGATACATATATAGAAAAAGACGCCTCTATAAATGACGAAATAGATAAGATGAGGCACTCTGCCACCAGATCTCTCCTGGACAGGAGGGATGTGATCATTGTAGCAAGTGTCTCCTGTATATATGGAATAGGCTCTCCTGAGGCATACTATGGGATGCTTGTAGTGGTGGAAGAGGGAGAGGAGATAGATCGGGATGAGGTGTTATCCAGACTTGTCGAGATCCATTATGAAAGAAACGATATAGATTTTCATCGCGGCACATTCAGGGTACGGGGGGATGTGGTAGAGATAGTTCCAGCATACGAAAGGGAAGAGGCAATAAGGCTGGAGTTCTTTGGCGATCGTGTAGAAGGTATCTACCGGATTGATCCGCTCAAGGGGGAGATCAGAGAGAGGCTGAAGAGAATCACAATCTATCCAGGGAGTCACTATGTGACCACCAAAGAGAGGCTGGAGCAGGCAATCCAGGGCATAAGGAAGGAGCTGATAGAGCAGGCAGGATATTTCGAATCAAAGGGGAAACTCATAGAGGCACAGCGTATTGACCGGAGGACAATGTTTGATATAGAGATGATGCAGGAGATAGGTTACTGTCATGGGATAGAGAATTATTCCCGTCACCTGACAGGGAGGAGGCCCGGAGACCCGCCACCAACACTTCTGGACTATTTTTCTAAGGATTTCCTTGTATTTATTGATGAAAGTCATGTCACCATTCCCCAGATAAAGGGGATGTACAAAGGGGATCGATCCCGAAAGGAGGCCCTTGTTGAATACGGATTTCGCCTTCCATCTGCATTTGATAACAGACCTCTTAACTTTGAGGAGTTTGAAAAGGGTGTCCATCAGGTTGTCTATGTCTCGGCCACGCCTGCCCAATACGAATTAGAAAAAAGCAAAGGAAATGTAGTAGAACAGCTTGTCCGTCCCACAGGGCTTATAGATCCAAAGGTCACTGTGAGACCTGTTAAGGGGCAGGTGGATGACCTCCTCCATGAGATTCGTCTCAGGGCGGAGAGGAATGAGCGGGTGCTGGTTACCACCCTTACCAAGCGTTTTGCCGAGGACCTCACCGAGCACTACCAGGAGACAGGACTGAGGGTGAAATATCTCCATTCTGATATTGATACACTTCAGAGGGTAGAGATCATAAGGGAACTTAGGATGGGAAAATTTGACACACTTATCGGGATAAATCTCTTGAGAGAAGGGCTTGACATCCCTGAGGTCTCTCTCGTGGCAATACTCGACTCAGATAAGGAGGGGTTTTTGAGATCAGAGACCTCTCTTATCCAGACATGTGGAAGGGCAGCGAGGAATATTGCAGGAGAGGCGATCATGTATGCTGATGTTGTAACCGGTTCTATGCGGGCAGCCATAGATGAAACAGTGAGGAGGCGCAAGATACAGCAGCAGTATAACAAGAGACATAATATTATACCTGAATCGATTAAAAAATCGATCAACGATATAATAAAGACTACCTGTGAGGCAGACTATTATACAGTTCCTGTTGTAAAAGAGGATGAGGCCGAATATCTACCAGCGAATAAGATAGATAAGATCGTCAGGGACCTTGAAAAGGAGATGAAGGCAGCAGCAGCAAGGCTTGAATTTGAACGGGCAGCCGGGCTCAGGGACAGGATCAGAGAGTTATGGGATATAGAATTAGGATTAAGGGGAAGAAGAGTTAAAGAAAAGGAGGAACTGAAAAAATGAATATACAGCAAAATATGTATAACCATTTTTTAGATGTAGCTGATTCATATAATGATATCAGGACAACCGATTTAAAACCAATTCTGCATATAAAGGAAAAAATAGAAGGCATGAAAGAGATTAAGGCTGCTGATATAGGGTGTGGTGGCGGACGATATGATTTATTACTCTTTCAGCACATTGATAATATCCATTTAACATGTACTGATATTAATAAAGCAATGGTATATTAAATTTTGAGACGATGCAGTCAAATATTGATGATTTATCACTTGAAGGGAACGCATATGATTGTTTCTTTACCTATAACGCAATTCACCACTTTGATTTTGTCATGTTTCTTAAAAAGGCATCGATGTTTCTGAAAGAAGGGGGTTTGATTTTCATTTATACCCGTTTGAAAAGCCAGAATGCGAGGAACATTTGGGGTAAATATTTTCCATTGTTTACAGAAAAAGAGGATCGGCTTTATGAATTAGATGAGATGAAGAGATGGGTTGAATCAGTAGACTCTATGACGATAGAATCCATTGATTGTTTTAGTTTTAAAAGAACCAGCACATTAAAACGCCTTTTAAACCAGGTAAACTGCAAACATTATTCAACATTTTGTCTATATTCAAATGAGGAATTTGAAGATGCAGTAAGAGATTTCGAAAAAAATATCAATGCAGATTATGATGATATCAATTGCATAGAATGGTACGATGAAAATATTATGCTCACTCTACAGTATAGGTTGAAATAATCAATAAACCGCTATTACGCAAGAATTTTTGCTTGACAGAGAATGCTGTTTTGTTTATACTAAAAATGTATTACTGTATACAGGATCATGATAAAATATATTTTCAGATAATAAATAAGGCTATTTGCTATCTGAAGATATTATACAAAAATCAAGTCACCTCACTATGTGTATCCTGTTAGGGCTTTTCAGCTCTCATCCAAATTAGCCTTCGGCGATTTCAAATATATGCTAAATGTCAGATTGATATAAAACATCTATGCTGACGAGCCGGCACAAAGGCATATGCAAATCTCCTTTAGTTACAATTTTAAAATATAGGGGAGGCAGAGACAATTCTTTATAGCTCTGTGTGTGATGAATTAATTATTAATAATTCCTTATTGCACTATTTTCAGGAATCGATAAAATAAGAAAGATGGTTCTCACCCCTCCAACCGGGTGACAAGGCAAAGGCCGGGTGGCGCTGCCCCCCTCAGGGAAATGAAAAGGGTAACGATTGGAAAGGAGAGATATAGATGATGACGCGCAACGGTCGCTGTCCTAACTTCAACCATGGGCGTCCAAACGCACCGGTGCGTTTTTGTTCCATGTGCGGCAATGTGGTGAATAACAGGATTCCAGAAAAAGAGTGTAGTGAGGAAAAACATGCAAAAAGCAGACGTGAACGACGCGGAGGGGTTTTTCCTGAAAAGAACGCATTTATTGAGAGAACATAAAGGAGATAAATAAAGCTATGGATAATATTAAAATCGCTATTGTTGGAGTTGGAAACTGCGCCAGTTCCTTGATACAGGGTATCCACTACTACCGGGAAAAGACGCAGCAAAATGCCATCGGTCTGATGCATTGGGAGATTGGCGGGTACAAGCCAGGCAACATCGAGGTCGTCGCGGCCTTCGATATCGACAAACGCAAAGTCGGCATCGACGTGCACGAGGCCATTTTTTCCGATCCCAACTGTACGGCGATTTTTTGTTCCGACCTCCCCGAATCCGGAGTTCCCGTTCAAATGGGGAGGGTACTAGATGGATTTTCGGATCACATGGCAAACTATGATGCGAAACGGACCTATATTCTGGCCGACGAACTGGAGCCGACCGAAGAAAAAATCATTAAGACGCTGAAGGATTCCGGCGCCGAAATTTTCTTGAATTACCTTCCTGTCGGCTCTGAAGAGGCTACCCGGTTTTATGCCGGCTGCGCATTGAGGGCCGGCTTAGCACTCATCAACAATATTCCGGTTTTTATCGCCAGTGACCCTGAAGGACGGTGGGCGAGGCATTTTGAAGAAGCCGGTCTCCCCCTTATCGGCGATGACATCAAGGCCCAGTTGGGGGCGACCATTACCCACCGCACGCTGACTGATCTGTTCGCAAAGCGCGGTGTCAAACTGGAGCGCACCTACCAGCTCAATACCGGCGGCAACACCGACTTTCTCAACATGCTAAACCACAACCGCCTGGCTTCCAAGAAAGAGTCCAAGACCGAAGCGGTGCAGGCCGTAGCCGCCCACCGTATAGAAGATGACAACATCCATGTCGGCCCCAGTGATTATGTGCCCTGGCAGAACGACAACAAGGTCTGTTTCATCCGCATGGAGGGCAAGATGTTCGGTGATGTGCCCATGAACCTCGAACTGCGCCTGTCGGTGGAGGATTCCCCCAACTCGGCCGGAGTGGCGATCGATTCCATCCGGTGCGCCAAACTGGCGTTGAACCGGGGACAGGGCGGCATACTGGAAGCGCCATCGGCCTATTTTTGCAAACATCCAGCGAGGCAGTTCAACGATGATGAAGCATTCCATATGATGGAACATTTTATCAACGGAGTATAGGGCGATGGGGATAAAGTGTCTGATCATCGCGGCGGGCAGTGGCAGCCGACTGCAGCAGAAGGGTGACAGCAAGCCTCTCGTATCCATGCTGGGCATTCCCCGCGCCATGTTAGGGTTGCGTGTGTTGACTAACATAGAATGCGCCAAGCCTGAAATAATCAATAAACCGCTATTACGCAAGGATTTTTGCTTGACAGAGAATGCTATTTTGTTTACACTAAAAATGTATTAATCTGTACAGGATCATGATCCTATATATTTTCAGATAATAAATAGGGCTATTTGCTATCTGAAGATATTATACAAAAATCAAGTACATCTTACTATGTGTATTCTGTTGGGGCTTTTCAGTCCTCATCCAAATTAGCCTTCGGCGGTTTCAAATATATGCTAAACGCCAGATTGATATAAAACATCTATGCTGACGAGTCGGCACAAAGGCATATGAAAATCTCCACAGAGACAATTCTTTATAGCTCTGTGTGTGGTGAATTAATTATTAATAAAGAGGAGAGAGAGATGAATATTAATTTAAAATCTTGGCAATATAGTTCGATAAAACAGCGGTTAATATCGTTGACCATAGTTTTTACTGCCTTTGCCCTTATTCATATCATGGCTTCCCCGGCCTACTGCTGGGTGTTCAAGGATGTCAACGATATGAATAAGGAGCTTTCTGAAGTTAAGAAAGATATTTCCAATCTCAAAAAGGAGCTTCAGGAGATCAAGAAGCTTCTTAAGACCTCTCCTATGCCTCCCAGACGGCCACCTACCCCTACGGTCTCTGAGGCAAGTATTGATGACGATCCCGTGTTAGGGAATAGCAATGCACCCCTTACCCTTATAGAGTTTTCTGAATTTCAGTGTCCTTATTGTGCAAGATTCCATAGTCAGGTCTTTCCCCGGCTCAAGAAGGAGTATATTGACACCGGTAAGCTCTGTTACGTCTTTCGTGACTATCCACTTTCTATGCATAAGGATGCACAGAAGGCGGCTGAGGCAGCACACTGTGCAGGGGATCAAGGCAAATATTGGGAGATGCATGATCTTCTTTTTAAAAAACCGAAAGGGTTGGGAGTAGATGCAATCAAGGGATATGCAGAGGAACTGCATCTGGATATAAATCAATTCAATATCTGTCTTGACAATGGCAAATATACTGAAGAGGTAAAAAAGGATATAAAGGATGGACAACTGGCCGGGGTACGGGGGACTCCATCATTTATCCTGGGAAGGACTACAAAAGATGGGAATATCAAAGGTCCCTTTATACGTGGAGCCAAGCCTTATAAGGCATTCAAGGACAAGATCGATAAGTTGTTAAAAGAATAGGTAACCGTTCACAGTTCACCTACCTCCCCTTCTCCATACTCTGTTTTATCACTGCCTGGTTGTATGCATTGATTACATCTCCTCTGCGCAGCATACCGATAACCTGTCCGGGATTCTCCTTTTTCACTACTGGAAGCTGTTCAATCCCCTTACTTGTAAACTTCTCCAATGCCTCGGTAAGATTGTTATCAGGGAATACTGTGACCACATTCTCGGTGGCAAGCTCCTTGGCCACCAGGAGGTTATACAGGCCATGTTCAAAGATCATTCCCCTGATGTCCTGAAATGAGAGTATCCCTGTCATCAGTCCTCTCTTATCCACTACCGGGAAATAGAAATGTTTAGACCGCGTAACAATCTCAAGCAACTCTTTAAAATGCGTATTCTCAGGGATCGTATCTACCTTATCCACCATAACATCCTTTACTAATATAGAGTTCATAATATTAACATCCCTGCCCTGATCGATTGAGATCCCTTTCCTGTTTAGTTTCACTGTATAAATCGATTCCAGGGATAAACGCCTTGCAATAAATGTTGAGACTATACAGCTTACCATTATAGGCAGTATGATTTCATAGTCGTTTGTCAGCTCAAAGAGTATCAATATGGTCGTCATAGGTGCATGTGCAGCAGCAGCAACAACCGATCCCATTCCCACAAGGGCATAGGCCCCTTTAGGGGCCGTTATAGCTGGAAATGTGCTGTGAATCAATGCCCCGAAGGTTCCTCCCATCATTGCTCCTATAAATAGGGATGGTGCAAATATCCCCCCGGATCCACCCGAGCCAAGGGTTATGGATGTTGCGAGGATCTTTATAAATATCAGGACAAATGCCATGTACCATATCATCCGGCTATTTAAGGCATCTCCCATTGCCTCATACCCATTTCCAAATATTTGGGGTAGAAATATCCCTATAATCCCGAGTATCAAACCACCTAGAGCCGGTTTTAGTATGGTCGGGATATTTACTCTCTCCTCGAAAAAATCCTCAAACCAGTAGAGGGTCTTTACATATAACCTGGCTATCAGACCGCAGAATACACCCAGTATTATATAGAATAGTATCTCCCAGTGACTTATAAGTTCATAAGGTGGTACTGTAAAGGAAGGGACGTCTCCTTCTATTGCTCTTGCTGTAGCTGTTGCAATTACAGAGGAGATTACAATAGGACTGAATGTGCGCATATTAAAGTCACCGAGTATGATCTCAAGTGAAAAAAGCACCCCTGCTATCGGCGCATTAAAGGTTGCTGCGATTCCCCCTGCTGCACCGCATCCAACAAGTATCTTTATCCTTTCTCCTGATACCCGAAGCATCTGGCCAATGGTGGAGCCTATGGCTGCACCTATTTGAACAATCGGGCCTTCACGTCCGGCAGAACCACCCGAACCGATCGATATAGCAGATGCCAGCGCCCTTAATCCTACTGTGCGTGGTTTGATTACCCCGCTTTTAAGGGCAACGGATTCCATTACCTCGGGAACCCCATGCCCCTTTGCTTCAGTAGGAAAAAAATAAGAGAGGGGACCAACCAATAGCCCCCCAGCCATTGGGAGGAGAGGTAAGAGTATCTGGTGCAGACCCGGAGAAATTCCTAACAGATCATGGCCTTTTATAAAGATAGCATTATGAAAAAAACTTATAAGCCATTTAAAGCCTACCGCCCCAAATCCGCTTCCTAACCCCACAAGTCCGGCAAATACAATTAAGAATGTATGATCCTTTATAGTGATCCGGGTTATAATTTCTATATATTTCTTTTTAAGCCTATAAAACATTTCCTCACTATCTCTATATACGAATTTAACCTGTCTAAAATATTAAATATAACATATATTTGAATATATTGAGATAGAATTTTTCATTTGAGCAAACAGAATCAATAGTCATCCAGTTTTTGGTTGACTTATACTACATGATCGGATATTTTATCTGTTTAAGGTTGACTCCACTGCAAAAATCCAGAAATTGGTAGCCGCAGGCTTTAGCCTGCGAAAAAGCTTGTTATAAATCAAGCACTTACGCAACCTAAAGGTTGCGGCTACCCTGTTTTTGAGGTTTTTGCAGTAAAGTTAAGGTTTTTTATTTGCAATTTTCAATGATGTTTAGCCGTTACTTTTACGGCTAAACAGTTACGAGGAGAGTATATGGAAAAAGTAGACATAACAATGTTACCTTCCATATATATAAAGATAGCAAGGTGGTGTATCTCAATTAAGGATTTGGAGTTGGGCCTGATCGCCTGTAATAAAGGTATCGATAGATTCCCTAAAGAGAGTAGTATTTATTTAATGAAAGGAGAGATTCTTGTTCATCAATTCAACCATGATAAGAATCCGGAACATTTAAAATTGGCGATGGAAGGTTTTGAAAAGGTTCTCTCGATTAATCCGCATAATTATTTAGCAAAATATTTATCCGCACAGATATATATAGTTATGGATCAGCACGAAAAGGCAAAAGAGAGGTTAAACTCTATACTTACTACTGCCCCGGATGATGTAAAGGCACTTAATCTATTAAAAAAGGTGGAAAGATATGGTGCTAAAGATACAAGAGAAAAGCCAAAGGTAAAGAGGAAAATATTCGAAGATGAGAAGGGAAAGGATGTATCTATTGAGGAGCCATCTATTGCTAACCATGAGGTATTAATCAGTAAAATGCCTATTTTTTACAAAATGGATGGAATATTAGCTATATTTCTGGTGGATCCATATGGGACGATTATAAAAAAGAAGTATAATAAAAGCAGGATAGATGAGGATCTTTTTGCAACTATGGTTGCTAATATATTTAGATCTTTACAAAATGGGGTTCAAAGGGTTAATCTGGGAAATTTTAAAATGGGAATGATAATGTGTCCTATGGGAAATCTCTATATAGCTAATCTTCAAAATTCGATTATAGCTATACTTGCAGATATGAATACCAATCAGAGCCACATAGAGCATCAGATCAACAAATATTTGAAAGCGACAATAAATTGAGAGACAATATCGAAAGAACATTGAGAATCGTTAATAAATGCCCCGGGGTCAAAGGAAGTCTGCTTATGACCACAGAGGGGATTATTATATCCTCCGAGATAAGTGAAGAGTATAAAGATGACTTACTGGCAGCTATCTCTTCATCCATATGCCTTACTATAAAAAATTCTCTTAAGGCAATGAACCAAATAGGATTCTCCCGCTACATCATTACCTGTACCGGGGGAAAGTTATTTTTGATAAATCTTGGGAAAAAAGCAATATTATTGGTCTTGACAGATCTGGATATTGATATAGAACAGATGAATATAGTACTCTTTGATGTTACAAACATGTTGAAAAAGAGCGGAAGAATTGATATTTGATCGTTTAGGTTTTATATTTTAAGATAGCATATATCTATAAAGTGATGTTTTGTGTAACTTATTGATAGTATTGTCTTTATGGTTCATATAAATTTTGCGTCAAAAGAGATAGATTGTAAAATCGTCTATTATGGTCCTGGAATGAGTGGAAAGACTACCAATCTTATCCAGATCCATAACAAGGCCCCGGATAAGCATAAGGGGAATCTGACATCTATAGCAACAGAGGGTGACAGAACCCTCTTTTTCGACTTTCTACCTCTCGATATAGGGACAGTTAGCGGCATGAAGACAAAGTTTCAAATTTATACAGTCCCCGGGCAGGTCTATTATAACTCTACCCGGAAATTGGTACTTCAGGGGGTAGATGGAATAATATTTGTAGCCGACTCTCAGAAAAAAAAGATGGAAGAAAATCTGGAGTCCTTAAAGAATCTTGAAACAAATTTAAGCGAATATGGTTTTAATATTACAGATATGCCACTGATTATTCAATTCAACAAGAGAGATATGCCCGATGTTGCAGATACTACCGAGATGAATAAGCAACTAAACACCTTAAATGTCCCAACCTTTGAATCGGTAGCTACTACAGGTGATGGGGTCATCCAAACCTTCAAGGCTATGGCATCTATTGTTCTTGAAAAGTTAAATACAAAGGCCAAAGAAAGTGCTTGTGTTGGTAATATCAATAAAGATGTAGTTGCCGAGGTCGATGGTGAAAAGATTAAGCGGAGCGATTTTAAAAGATATTGTCAAATTCAGGTCAAATTGGCTGCAAAAGGAAAAAATACCCCTAAACCGGGCAAAGAACATGAGAAGAGACTTTTAGGCTCACTTGTCAATTATACCCTGTTACTGAAGGAGACGAAAAAAAGGAATCTGAAGGCAAAAGATAGTGAAGTAGAAAAGAAGTTGGAACAATTTATTGCTAAACATGGTTCCCAAACAGCCTTTCAGACCTACATTGCTAAACAGAATTTAACTATCGAAGATATAAAGGGAGAGATTGTTAAAAGTATCCTTATTGCTAAATTGATCAAGGCGATATTTCCTGATTTTACCAGGAGGATAGAGGTAGCAAATAAAGAATCCTCTGATCCGGATATAGAAAATACATTAAAAAGAGAAAAAAAAAGAAAAATTATATCAGATTTATATCGCAAGTTAAGGGAAGATAAAGACATAAAGATATATTTGCATAAATAAAATAAGGGAAGAGAGAGATGAACGACAAAGAGTTAAGAGACAATAGATTAATATTTTACAAGGATGATATAGAAAAGATCAATAAACTCCTGGAAGAATTTATCGGTGTTTCAGGTTCTAAATGTGTTTTTTTAGTTGATAAGAGCGGTCACCTTATTACACAGAGAGGCACCACAGAGTCATTTAATCCCGATACCCTCTCTGCCCTTATAGCAGGAAGTTTCGCTGCAACAAAAGAGATGGCCAAGATTTTAGGAGAATCTGAATTTTCAGTATTATTTCATCAGGGGAAGAAGGATCATCTCCATATATCTCTTGTAGGTGATACGGCAATCCTTGCAATAGTGTTTGATGAAACTACTACAATCGGTATGGTAAGACTATATGCGCAGGAGACTATTGATAAGCTAGATAAAATTTTTAAGATAGCATTAACCAAGACAAGGGCTGCCGGCGATATAGTTCATGAAGATTTTAGCTCAACTGCTAAAGATAAATTAGATTCTTTATTTGAAAAATGAGGTACTATTTATAGATCTTCTACGTCAAATGCTATTATCTGTTAAGGGTATTAGATATTCTAATATCATCATTATATTTATTTCTCTTTCCATCATTTTTATTAGCCGTACCTGCTCATATGGCGACCTGAAACAAAATAATACAAACAAAAAAATACCCTTACGCGGTGTTATTATTCAGGATATTGAAGATAGTCCGATCATTAAAGATTCTTTGTCCTCATGGAAAAGGGCGATCACGGCCGGGAAGATAAAAGAGTCCCATGAAGCCATAAGAAGGATAGCCGATCAGAATAGAATATTAGGAACAGATAATCTCATCCCTGTTACAAGATACCTTTATGCAGAGGGCAAGAGCTTGCTGGACAACTTGAAGACAAAGGAAGCCATTGCAACCATAGAGGATGCCAGTCTCGTATCACCCATCTTTTATCCTGCATACTTTCTTCTTGCAGGGGCATATATTACCGAAAATAAATTGGCTATTGGAAAAGCGGTTAATAATCTGTTTAATGGGGTATATTATTTTGTGCATGATTCAGGGAGGCGTTATTACTGCTATTCAGTGATATTGATCTTTTTGGTCTCTTCTGCAATAATAGCCTATTTCCTCTTTTTGTTTATCCTTTTCATAAAACATTTGAGGATATTGATTCATGATATAAGCAAGTTTCTCCCTTTTCCCGATATAAAGATTTTATCCATAATGCTCTCTATCCTCATCATACTCCTCCCTCTTACGATGGGTGGCGTCTTTGCCTTTGTTATTGCTATGCCAATCTTTATCTGGGGGTATCTTAAAAGGCATACCAGAGCATTGATAATGATGGCCATACCATTTTTTCTTTTGCTTCCTATAATAATCCCCCTGGTGTCGAAGGGACTGGTAGTGTCAGATTCTAAGAGGTACAGGGCATTAGAAAGTATAATGAATAATAGTTATGATGAAGAGGTAATAAGGATATTGTTGGATGAATATAAAAAAAGACCGGATGATGTAACAGTAAATTTTTCATTGGGTCTAATCTATAAAAAGAAAGGGGACATCTCTCCGGCAGAAAGATTTTATGAAAATGTATTGCTAAAAGAACCGGATAACAAATATGTCCTCGTGAATACGGGTAATCTGTTTTTTATTAAGGAAGACTATAATACTGCTGTTCAATACTATAAAATGGCGCTCAAGGTTGATGGGAGGCTTTTCGATGCACATTACAACATGGGTGTGGCCTACAGTGAACTCAATGATTTTGAAAAATCTTTAAGAGAATTTTCCATTGCAAAGGAGATAAATAGTGAAAAGACAGCGATTTTTTCAGGGAAGCCGGCAGATCATTCCAATCAACGTATTCTTGACCTTCCTCCGTCTTCTGACATGCTTATCTCTGAGAGAGATAAACTTAGCGGTGAAGTTGATCAGCTTTCAAAAGAGATATGGGGTGTTATCTGGAAAGAGCCGGCAAAAGATAGGATACTAATCATTGTCTTGATGTTTATATTAGCTTTATATCTATTTTCTGTCAGCCTGTATCAGGATATATATTCTACGACTTGCGAAGATTGCGGCATAATAACAGGAGAAATTTTTAAACATAAATATCAGAAATCAAAGGGAAATAAGTGTATCAGGTGTCTGGCCCTCTTCAGAGAAGGAGGTTCCATGGAGAGTGCAAGGAGAGAAGAGATAAAAAGAAACATAAAAAGATATAAACAGAGAAGAAACAGGACATCTATGCTATTCAATCTCCTGATACCGGGTGCGGGAAAGATAATCCTGGGAAGAGATATCCCGGGATTCTTTTTGTTGATCATAACCTCTTTCTTTATATCCGGTATAATGTCCGCATTTACTTCACATCCGGTTTCTACTGAAGGCTTAAGATATATTTTATTGTCTAATTATTATATCTTCGGTCTATTTATAATTTATTATATATTTTCAAATCTCTCCCTATGGAGGAATTTGAAAAGAAAATCTAAATTTAATTTAATAAGGACTTAGGTTAAGCAATGGTTTTAAAGGGAAATCTGGAAGATTTCAATCTTACCAATATATTACAGATCATCTCTATGGAAAAAAAGAGCGGTGATCTAAATGTGACACAAAATGATGAGAAGGGCAAGATATCTTTTTTGAAGGGAAAGGTCATATATGCTGAAAGGAATTATAAGAATGATGAGGATCGCTTGAAAGATTGTCTTGTTAGGAATAATTATATATTGGAGATGAGCTGGAAAAAGGCATGTAAGGAGAGGGCAAAGACCCTTAAATCTATATGGGAGATATTGAGAAGTTATGCCCCAAAAGATATCCTAAAACAGATGATCCAGAGACAGATCAAGGATGTGGTATTTAGCTTACTTCGTTGGCGTAATGGAAAATATGAATTCATTTCTCAGGAATCACTAAATCTTAGCAAGGAATTAATCACACCCATAGATATGGAATTTCTCCTTATGGAGGGATGCAGGATAGCTGATGAATGGTCAGAAATTGAAAAAAACCTTCCACCACCAGAAACAAGGGTGAGGAAAAATATATCTGATAATACTGATATGGAAGAAGATGAAAAGGCGATTCTTTCATCAATAAAAGAGGATGCTACCATAATAGACCTGATCAACTCCAGTCTCAAAGGTGAATTTGAGAGCTATGAGATTATTGCCAGGCTCATTTCATCAAACAGATTAGTAATAGTTGACGAAACCCCGAAAAGACGAATATCGATCAATATTCGAAAGAAATTCAGGTTGTTAATGGGGATAATTACGATCATACCCTTACTACTTTTGAATATCTGGGGTATATACAATCAATTAGATAATAGAGGTAAAGGAGATATCGATTTTATCCTGATTAGAGAGGCAAACAGAGAAATGAATAAAATATATGAAAACATCCAACTATATTACCTTATAAATCATGATTACCCCGGGAGCATTGAAAATCTAACTCAATCAGGACTCATAGATACCTCTTACTCCATTGATCCGTGGAACAGGAAATACCAATATGAATTGAAGAATTCCTATTTTACCCTTTACAGCCTTGGCCCTGATGAAAAGGAGGATGGAGATAACCTGTTTTATAAACCTCATTAAAATTTAGCTCGCTCCGTTCGCTAACTTATTTAAAATCAACTGAACATTTTGCACTTCAATATCTTTATCACCCAGGAAATAAGGGAAATGTCTTTTGCCAATGCTTAAAACAGTTTCCTGACCATCTTGTTCTTTTCAAATAACTAATCAATCATCGCCTAAATAATAATGAAACACTAGAAAAATATCTGTTACTTCATCAGGATTTGTCTTGGGTTTTAGCTTCAGTGATAGCGGATCGTTCACACTGATTTCCTCTACATTAATGTTTGCTGTATTGCCTGTGAGTGTGGTTTTTTGCAAATCTCCATAAGCAGCGCTTTGCGGCATTGAAATCTTCGAAGAGGTCATCACGTTGCCATCCATGTCGGTTGCTGAAAGAATTAGATGATAGTCTCCGCTTTTAGTTGTTTTGGCAAGTACATCTACCTGCATCACATTGATGCTGCGGTGTTGGACGAAGAATGGGAAACGCTCTTTTCCAGGCTGGATGTTCAAAACCTGTTCAGCATTGTCAACACCGGGATATAAAAACTTGTGCCACTCTGTTGGGAATTCGTGTTTCATACTGAACATGCGCATCAACGGCTGGGTGCTCAGCTCAGCGGCATTCATAAGGAAGTTCTTTATATACTCCAATGCCTTGTTTCTGAACAGACCGGCATCCTCTCTCGCAGTGTAATTCAGGTGTATGATAACGTCAGAAATGGTGGAATAATCAAATTGTCTAAGGTCTTTGTCAGTAGTCAGTTCTATCTTCCAATCACTAATGGCGCCTGCGCCCTCAAAGGGCAAATAACGCTCATCGCGAAAGTTAAGCTCAAACATGCCCGCATCATTTTGACCTGAACTCGTTGCTATGGATTTTACCGGAACATTACTGCTCCTGAAACGCATGTCGTCTATCCACATGCCTTCATCATTGTTGTGCTCATAGTTCCCTTCATTGTTCATGGATGTGTTGATGCGGATGGTATTTTTCAAAAGCCGGAGTGAACAATTCACAGTGGTGTACGGCCCCGCAATGCAAGGAATGGTTATGCTCACAGATTTTATCCTTCTGAAATAATGTCCCTGGAAATCGAGGTCGAATAACTCTTCGGGAATAGTAACGAAACATTTTCCAGTTTCCTTCAATTTCTGAAGGGCCGGCGGGTTCAAGAGCGCAAGTGAAACGTGCTTTGTCAGCTCAAGCTCTCTCTTGTTCTCCTCAATATAGGATTTGTCAAGCTGCTTGAGCGCGAGATGCAGTTTTTCACCTGACATCAGCCCCTGATACGAGTTGTCCCAGTAACCGTACTGGATGAAACTCGCCATGTCGTTGCCTGTTTCGTAGCGGTAGGCCTTCTCCGCCTTTTTCGCCATGTTATAGGCCATGTTGTAGCTCTGTTTGTATACGGCATAGAGTTGTTCTTTCATCCACTGGTAAAGCTCCTGGTTAGTGAACTTATCTTTCAGGAACAACTCCACTTCTTTGGCATTATCTATCTGTTGTAAATGGTTTTCTATTTCTTTTTCCGCTGACTGAACACGAATGTCCGCAGCCGTGATCTGTTTATCCAGTTGAATGATCTCTTTGGCTGCGAGGTTGGCCTGCAGGGTCCAGTCCTGTTCTCTGCGGATGTAACCGGCTAACTTTCCTGCTTTCTGGGCATCATACAAATTAGTTGCGGCCATTGCATTAGCACCTTTAGCAACTGCAGATATAGCCGGCCCGATATGTTTGCCTCCAAATTCAACTTGAACTCCACCACCCAAGGGTGCTGCTGTTGCAAAAAAGTCAGGAATAAAGTAAGCTATACTTGCTGCCATTTCAGTCCAATTAGCAACATCTTGCCAATCACTGGCAATTTCAGATTGCTCTAATTCCTCTTCCTCCTTTGGTATCAACTTCACTCCACTTTCGTCACTTTCCACCAGTGATTCATCCACATCGGATTCAACAGTTGGAATTATTGTGTCTGCAGGAAGCTGACTGTCCGCTGTGAGATTTGATGAAAGCTCAGGTATGCCGGGAACCGTGATGCCATCGTTACCCAGCAGGTCTATGTAATGCTGCAAACGAAATTGTGCTGTTTCACGAGACTTTAAAAGGCTTTCCCTGCCGGCTTTGGCTTCCAGCAGTTGGCGCTCTTTGATGGAAGTCATCATCTCGAGTATTGTTGTTTCATGCGTTGCACGCATACGTCCGAGTTCTTCACCGTCTTTCTTCTCCAACACAGAGAGCAATGCTGCGCCGAGGGATTTTACTTCAGCGCAAAACTCCGTTGCCTTCTGGATGAGAAAGTTGAAGCGGTAAATGGGCGGCGGGCTGCTGAGATCGCTCAGAATATCGCCCAGGCTCAGTCCCTGGGCAGTGGCCTTAATCAACATGCCCGGGTCAATAGGCGGTTCAAAGAGCGCAAGCCTCCGCTCCACACCATCTATGTTCATGCAGTGGCGGATCTTGAAGAGCCTGTCAGCCACGGTGTCCCAATGCGTCAGCAGCTTTTCATTGTTCGGTATGCAGAAGTATAAGGCCTGCCCGATGCCAGGCAGTCCTCCGCTGTATTCGCTGTCTGCTTCGGGAATTTCGCTGCTGTAGGGGAAGATGTTTTCCAGTTGCACGAGTGCGTTTGAAAAATCATCCAGTTTTGGCTCCAGTGAGTTATATGTCTCTGCCTTGATTTTACCCCGTTTTGGAACAAACTCCGGACGCGGACCCAGTATGTGGCCGGCTATCACATAAAGTTGTGTGGCTTCGTTAATGCTTTCCATGGTGTCTCTGCGGAAAAGCTGGTCGCCCCAGGCCACAAGGTTTTCTATGTACTTGATTACTACATGCTTCATGTACGCCAGCGGTCTGTTGCGCGCCACCAGGTGCGGCCTGAAAGGGTAATCACGCCATTCGGCAATAACCTTATTTTCTGCATTAGGAGTGGGATCGGGCTGCAAATCCATGAACCAGTCCTGCAGGCTTTTTTCATGGTTTGTTTTGAACGGCAGTACTTTCCAGTAGCGTGACGTTTCGCCCTGGTCAACCAGAGGCATTTCATCCGTTGTTGGATCGAAGATGTAGTGAAACCACTTCATGGCTTCCGCAAACTTCCCGTTTTTGCTCAGGCGTGTTGCAATGTAGAGCGGCGCGTGGAAGAAAAGCTCCCAGTTGTAAATGCTATTGGCGCCATACACATCGAAACAGACATTCTCCTGGTAAAATGTACGCTTGCCGAGCTTTGGCCGCTTTGGAACTACATAACCCCAGTTCGGATCATAAGTGTCATCAAATATTGATCCATTGTCGTTTTCTATAGTTGTGTCGCTCTCCATCAATCCTTCCATGCCATACTGATTGAGACGCCTTGTATACTCACCGGAGAACGGGTGATAGAATGTGTGAAACTCCAGGCCCCTATCATTAGGGGGGAGCACTTGCATATCCTCCTTAGCGGATGCTCCGCCAAAGGACTGAGCAGCTTTATTGGAATCAGCCATCATCATTTTTGATGATTGCCTGCTCATGGTTTTCATAGCGCCGTAAGCGGGAACATTGCCATAAGAAGCAGGATTACTAAAACTATTGTCAGCTTTGTTCATCGATATTTTATCCGTTTTTCCATAGATCTCGTAAACAGGAATGCCGGGAATATCAACCGGATAATAGAAGGTTTCAATAACAGCGGGTGTAAACTTTTCGGGAGTTTTGAATAGTTTAAGCACATGGATACTCACAGGTCTGACGAAATAAGTGCGATATGCATCATGATAGAAGAAGGGATAATTCAGCGTGGACTCAAAATCGGTGAGTTGATGGGAATAGAGAAGCTTGTGATTGACAGAACGCTCGAGATAGGTATTGTTTTTGAGATTAAGGGGACTCTGGTTTGCTCGCTTCATAAAGTGAGAATTATAGTCTTTGATGTAGGTCATTGGATCCGAATCTGGAATATTATAGAGTGTTACCTTGGATTGAATATCTGAAAGGTTAAATCTCATATAGGACCCATCGTCTGTGTCTGCTTCGCTAAACACAATTCTTAGTTCTTTAGTTGGGAGGATTTGGGTATGAAATTCGAAATCGCTCACAGTCACATTTTCATTTTTCTCAACTGTTTGGAACATATTTGTCAATTGCTTTGGTGTCCACTTGCCATCCACATATTCACTCCACGCCAGACGGATCTCCCAGTCTTTTTTGCTTTGTTCAATTGGTATTTCAAGTCCGTCTTCACCTTGTTTAATAGTTTTGTTTCCCCCTATGTCAGGTTCTATCGGTTTTTCCAAAAACTCGGGCCAGAAAAGGAACAACCGTTTCTTCCACACCACCGGCATAAGGTGGACACCGCTGTTGTCGCCGTCATCCACGCTGCGGATGTCCAGTTGTACCTTCTCCCAGGCCGACCACTTCATGTATTTATTCCAGGTGCGGTAGTAGTATTGGTAAGGTATGTTGTGCGTCCGGGCAAAGACGTGAATCATTTCAGTGTCTGTATCCTGGTACATGCCGCACACTTCAAGATTGGCTACTTCATCGAGTTTCCCCAGGTAATTGCGAAAGGCATTTTCCACACTTCGTTCAGTGATATCATTTTGCACCAGTTCCGATTCCAGTTCTTTGAAGAACGGGCTGCGGTCATCGCGCCATTCCGGCTCCAGCCAGTTTTCCGGGTAGAGAAAGACCTTACGGTTTGCCTCCCAAACACGGTAGTTTTTCATCCACTCCCAGCGTGCCTTGACAATATATTCCGGTGATACGCCTTTTTCATTTCCCGATGCAAGATCACTCTCCAGGTTCAGCAGGCAGCGGGCAACAAAAAGTTGTATTGATGAATTGGCCTGTTTGATGCGTGAGGTGTCCATACATGCGCCCATCTGCACATCGATAAGGAAATATTCAAACAGGCTGTCCGCATCTTCCACTCCCCATTGCTGAAGCTCAGGCTGCATCAGCAGGTATTGAATGAGCGCCTGTTTCTGGTTCTCACGGATTTTATCACTCAGCCCACCGGCAAGTTGCAGCCAGTCTGCTTCCTCATATTTCGCTTTCACTGTGTTTTTGATGAGCTGAGCTGTTTCATTCAATACATCAAAATCACTCTCAGGCAGGACCCATACTGCCAATGTCTCTGCGGAGGTTCCTGTTTTGGAAACGATTCGCTTTGCATTATGAATTTTGCTTAGGGCGATTTCATTTTTGAAATCATCAATCGTTAGATTAAAATGTGTATTTACCAGGTAGTTGATTGTGGCCGTATCCCATGCAGTGGCTTTGTTCAACAACTCTTCGAGGGGAGCCGGATTGGTCTTGTTCGCCTCTGCAAAAATATCCACCAGCGTGGCCCGGGCCTGGGGCAAGGCATTGCGAAGTTTCACATAATCATTGATACGAACCCAATGTTCCGGCAGCAGCGCCTTGAAATTAATGTTGGAGAAATCCGAACCGAAGTTGATCAGGTGCTCCAGCTCCCATTCATTCAATTGGAATCCTGAAATGAATTTCGCAGCGCGGTGATAAACGGATGTTACGGCAATAAAATGATTGATGATAGCAGCAGGAAAGACCGCGAAAGAGGGAATGATCTGCGCTGCGGTTGTCGCTGTTTTCCAGGAAAGCTTGATACCAGCTTTTTGAGTCTTATCAGTGTATTCAAGTTTAAAACGGTGCAATTGTGATGCATTGAGCGATACTACAGCTTCCCATGAAAGCAGTGGATCGCCTGCTGCCTTTTGCAAGATCAAGGCGTCATCCACATACAGACCAAAGGATTCGTCAGCCTGTTGCACCTCCACAAGCAGCGTATACTCCTCACTGGCCGGTGGGGCCACCAGAGCTTCCCAACGAACGCTAAACTGATCTGCCGGGACCAATGGATCAGGCGCATCACTCCATGCGAAATTGATTTCGCTGTCTGTACGCTCCAATCCCGGAACATTGAACATGATGTCTTTAAAGTAAACGGCGGAATAACCTGCTTGCGCAAGGTCTTCAATCAGTTGCTCCAAATTACTTTTAATCATCGCTGCTGTTGCGGCTTCACTGAGGCCGATAAGGGCTGCAATCTGTTGAGTGACCGTATCCTCACGCAGTTTTTTCTTCAAAAGCGGCAAATAGTTTTCATATACGAATTGCAGCTTTTCTTCAAGAGTAGCAGCGGACACCTGTTCAGGATGATTCAGCAATGTTATTTTGGCTTCATCCATCATATTGTCGATAAACACGCCATGGAAATTATTGCTGATAAAATCTTCCGCCATCTTGTATAGCTCGCCTAAAGCGGTGACGAAACCCGGCGTAGCTCCTGCAAGGTTTCCCAGCGTATTCTTTTCGCTGTCGGTCATTACACCGGTGCAGGTAAGTCTTCCACTTCCTTTGATATAATTGTATTTTGCTGCCAATTCATCCGGTATTATGACGGCCAGGTTTGCCTCGGTAATGGTGGTGAATGTTACGGTGCTTTCAATAATTCCCACAAATTGATCTACCACTTCAGGCTGGAAGGTGAGCGACAATTTACTGCGAAGCATTTCCGGGGTCAGTGGCGTCGCCGGTGTTTCGGGGTGATCCTGCTCGATAGAGAATAGCATTGTGCGGATCGTCTTGGCGGTTTGCTTCACTTTTTCACTGCTGAGGGCAAGCGTTGATTCGGCAGGTAAACTGCCTGTGAAGATGTATTGCAGCGTGGCCGGTTTGAAGCCTGTTTTTTTTATGTCTGCCGCCAATTCATAAAAACCGAATGTGTTTACCGGGGAAATATTGAGGAACTTTTCCTGCTGAATATCCCAACTGCTGAAGGGATCCGCATTGAATAGTTGTTTGATCAGGCAGAGGTCTGAAACACGAAATCTCAATGCCTTAGCCAGCACAACAAACCTGTATATTGTGCTGATATTGGCAAGGTTCAGCGCATCGGTTTCCAGGTTGATGGGGCGCGCAGCATTGTTGTCTATGATTATTGCATTGCTCAACACGGACTGCAGGTCTTCAGCAGTCATTCTGAAAGCAGCAAGTATGGCGGGAATATGGTTTTTCAAAAATTCGCTTTCATCCGTCAGGTAGCTGCCCCAGGCATCGGCTTTGAATGCGGAATCAATGCGCTGCACGGCCCTGTTTAAAAAGAGCTTTTTATATAATGATTTATTGCCGTAAGTGTCAATGCTCCCCCAAAGGCTTGCAAGCTGGTTGAGCGGGCGTTTCAGTTGTTTGCTCATTAAAATTACAGACGAAAGCTTGCTGATGGTTTGCGGTGTGATATCATCCTCACCCAGTGAATAAAGCATCAGGTCAAGTTCATGAATGTTCCATCCCAGCTTTCGCCACAGGCGAATGAAGCGATGAATTCCGGACCATGTTTCATCAGTGATACCTGAAGTATTGTTGCCTGCATACACATTTTCGAGCGTGCGTAAATAGGTGGTATCCAGATCGCATTTCGAATCGGACTGATATAGTGTGATGACAGATCTGAATTCAGCCAGGTGTTCCTGAACCCATTCGACAAATTCATTTGAAGTAATATCCCGGGCATCCAGCACTTTCATGATATCTGCATCGGCCGATGGAAGCAAAGTGCCTGATTCTATATCCTCCAGTTTGTTATAGATGGTCTTAGCATCCATGTTACTGTTTTCAAAGAGGTCTTCCAAAAAATCAAGGGCAGCCTGGAACGGATTGATGAATCGTGTTTTTACAAGTTCCACCAGTTCCGTGTATTTCAGACCGGAACGTTTAAGAAATTCCGGCACTGCTGTCATCTTCTGTTCAAGATCGACTGCATGTGTATATCCGAAGTATGCATGAAGCGCTTTTGTATCATTCGTATCATCAAACTTTTTCATGGTGAGTATTGTGTATTCCTCTTCGGAAAGGTCAAGCGCTTCTGCTTCGATTGCTCTTATTGCTGCCTGTGAAAAATCTGTCTGCATGGTTGTCATCACTTCATGACGACCGGTCTTCAAATGGGTGCTGTAAGTCCGGATCACATCCAGGGGCTGGTGATAGGGCAGGGTGAACGGATAAACTGCGTCTTTCAGCTTGAGGTAGGCCTCCAGGTCGGAATTTTGCGGATTAGCCCTCAGTTCCTCAACCGTAGTTTCACCGGTGTCATGCGCGGCATTTTCGTCCAGCGCTCCATTGGCGGTATAGTATTCCATTACTTCATTTGCCAGGTCGATGTATGGAATGACAGTGTTGGTGTTCTCGCAGGTGAGCGGCAGATGCAGCAGATCAGGCCTGCGCTTTTTTAGCATGTCGAGGGGTGACTTGTTATCGGCATTTTTTTCTCCCCGCCAGAGGAATCGCAGTATGTCCACAAAATAAGCGGCAGGGCTGTATACGGAACGGCAGTGCTTGCACTCGCAGATGTCGGGGCTGCCGAACAAATTCGAGTAGTTGGGAACCTGGTTTTTAAGTGTAGTCATTACCTGACCATACTCTTTTTGTGACATTGCAGCGCCAGGTGTTGCTCCGTGTGACATATCCAACATTCTCATTGCAATGTGCTCGCTTCGCGTGGTAATGTACGATGCTTTTTGATGGACAGCCTGGGCATACTGTGCTCCGCCAAACGCATCACCATACATCTTTACAAAACTTTTTCCTGGGATACTCGCAATAGCATAAGCAGAGTTCAATCCACTCTCCTTCAATCTGCTCATCACCCGGGGATTCGGACTTATCTGAAAGATGCGCTGCATGGCGAAGAGTTCACTCTTTACTTTTTCATGATGATCAGGCGAGGCATCTTCAATCTCTTTTTCAAACTCATGAATGCGTGAACCGGCAATGTCAAAATTTTCATTATTCGATAGAAAAGCGCTTACACCTTCAGCCACGTTTGCGTCTTCGATAGGGAATTCTCCGGATTTCACCATCAGCGCAACCTTCTGTGTGGGGAATGCCGCGTGAAGCATGTTTTGAATTTGCTCAGTATAGCGGTCAGTTTTCTCTTCCTCATCTTTGCCGGGGATATGTTCCGGCACACCAGTTTCCTTCAGGATCTCCTTCCATTCGACTGTTGATAATTCAAGAAGCTGGTGAGTAGTAGTCAGTTTACGTTTCTTCTGCAGTTCTTCCACCAGGGGCTGGTGGTTGCCGCTGATTATAGTCAACTGATTGGTGAAAAGAATCCCGGAAATCAATTCCGGCTTGTCTTTAAACGCGGGATCATTCGGCAGGTGTTCTTTCCAGAATTTCTCATAATCGCCATCAAAATTGCGCAGTGAATTCATGAAAGCCTTTCGCTGCTCCATTTTTGGCAATGCGTATGACAACATTTTGTCAAGAGTTGCTGTTTGATTCTCGCCTTTCTGCTCCAGCATTTTTTCAGCAGCTATCTTCCGTGCCTGTTCCAGGAATGTTTCGATTTCTTTCGACTTATATGCGACTATGATTTTTTCTTTGATGGAGTTTTCCAATGCAGCTTTAAGCTCACCAATTTTTTTACGAAAGAGCGAAGTCCAGTTCAGGTGAATCTGCTGTCTGCCGATGCCGTAGAAGAGTTCATGTGAAAGTTTTTCCTTACTGTCAGATCGCAGCGTTTCAGCCCTGACAGCCACTTGAATTTTTACAGGCGCTTCATCCAACTCTTGTGCGGTGAATGATATCTGATCCGGAGAGGATGCCATCTCTGCCAGGGTCACCTTGCTTTCTTTAAGAAAGCGATATAGTTCAGGCATCAGCAATTCATATTCGGTCTTATCGCCAACTTCACGCGATATAATCACGTCCAGGTTCCTCAATTCCCCGCTGTCCGTATATTCGGTTGATTTGACCAGACTGGAACGGCCGGTAATCTCATCATTTTCTACTGCAAACACGATAACATCCGCATACTTGCGTTCTGCTTCTTTGTACAGATCGGAAGTGAAGGTGAATTTGTACCTCCCTTTCCTGTCCGAGCTAAGTTCGGCAAGGGTTTCGAAGCCGCCATGCTCTTTCAACTCTCCAAGTTTTTCAACAGTACGGTAGATCGCTGCTCCCCGCAGGTCTACATCAAAGGCATACAGTTTTTGACTGGGCGCCGCTTCACCTGTGCGTTTCAAGGTTTTTCCGCTTACAGTGAAGGTTTGCAGCTGCAGGGCATCCGCCTCGGCGTTGATTTTATCGGCAGTAATTTCATCAACGATGCCGGTAGGCGGCGCTCCCGCAGCGGGTAGACCATGTTCTTGCTGGAAAGCGATAACAGCCCGGCGTGTGGTAGCGCCAAAGTTCTTCCGGGTTATTTCCGACTGATCGATTTGAATATCAAGCTTGCCCGCTTTAATCAGTTGGCCTAACTCGCGTTGTAAGAGTGCAACGTCCTCACCCCGCATCCTTAAAGATAAATTACGACCCTGCAGTTTCATAATATACCTCCTTTTGGTTTAACAGGCCGTGCGTTTTACGCACCAAAAAACATTGCTATTTTATCTCCCGCCAGGACGCCAAGACGCCAAGGTTTATTCTTCAAGTTTTTTTCTCTGCGCCTTTGCGGGAGATGATTATGTTCCATCAGATTTTATTCTTCACATCGACATCTTTAAAATATGTTTTGTAAAATCCCCTATCCCTTGAAAGAAGCAGTTCAGCGTGAATCAGGGCATGAGCGCCGATCATGAAATCACTGACCATCCGTTGCCTGGAAGAAATAATGTTATTGCAGTTCTCGCAATGTGCAGTGACAAACTTTCCACATTCTGAACATTGTAATTCTTTTTTCCTCCTCTTTGAGTAACCTTTCCACCTTTCACCGGCAAGAGCAAGCGCTTTTTCATTTGAGCGGACCAGTTTTATCGAAGTACTCGACAAAAAATCTTTCAACTCTGATTCCGGGGCAAATTGAGATGCCAGCTCGGCATACACAACTTCGGATATTATCAGTTGCCCTTTTTCAATGTACGTATCAATCACGTTTTTGGAATCTGCAAAATGCTTTTTATCCGCTATAAGAATATCAAGGAGAATATTTGTATCTACTGCTGTTATCATTTTCCTCTCATCTCCTCAATGATCGTATCGCTCTCTTTTTTCGTGCGCTTTTCAAGGTATCCTACCCACCGGTCAAAAGGGGACTTTCTAACCCCTTTTTTTATATAAAAGACACCGTCTTTTTCCTCAAATTGAAGCTCTTCCCCCGGAGAAACCCCAATTTTATCCCGAACCTTTTTTGGAATTGTTATCTGTCCTTTAGATGTCAATTTAGCCGTGAGCATAAGTTCCTCCTTGTAAGAATTAATCTTTCTTACCTATAATGTAAGGAATTGTGCTTCCATTGTCAAGGGGTAAAGTCGGCCCCTTATTTTTTCCCGCCAGGACGCCGAGACGCCAGGGTTTATTCTTCAAGTTTTTTTCTTTTACTTTGCGCCTCTGCGCCTTTGCGGGAGAAATAGTCACATTCCGGTGTTATCAAAAACCGTAAAGTGCGTTTTACGCACCAAAAATCATTTCATCATTACCACCAAATTGAGCCATTATTCATGTTTTGTTGCCATTACCAACATTGTTGTGGTGCATGAAATGTACCCTATTTGGCTTCCCCTCGTCTTTTTCTTTTTCCGGACCCCCATTCAACGTGTTGGAACTTTCAAGGGCTTTGTATTTGAAGTAATCAACTGCCGAGCTGATTGTAAGGTTGCTCTAAGTGCCGCTCCTCCTTGGTACCCCATTCCACGTAAGGTGTAAAATGCTACTACATCGGCGGCGAAAGGATTGCCTGCAGGCATAGCTGCCCTCCCTTCCCCAGTTGCACTAATAATCATGAGTAAACCCCCAGCTCTGCTGGGGGACTCCCAGAGTTTGACATTTACGGGAATAAATGAAAGCCTCCATACTGTGAAC
>QIDP01000111.1 GCA_003229375.1 Nitrospirota bacterium | reverse complement strand
AACTTACTATTTTAGAAGGATTCACAATGTCTATCAATCCCTATTTATCCCTTATTGCTACCGTAGTAATTGGGAGAAGAGCCATTTTTTTATTAATTCGCTCTGCTATTTCTTCCCATCGAAAATCTTCAATTACCCTCTTTCTTCCGTTTCGCCCCAACCTCTCCGCCAAGTCCTTATTACTTAATAAAGAAATAATTGCATTGGCAATCTCCTCCTTATTAAGTGGATCCACAATTATCCCTGTCTCTCCATTTACCACTGCGTCCTCCACCCCACCACTTTTGCCTCCTATAACTGGCTTCCCACAGGCATTGGCTTCTAAATATACAATACCAAATGTCTCATAATCATTATTGAATTTATCAACCCTGCTAGGCATGACAAATACATCAGATATACTATAAAAGGCATATTCAGGGATTGTTAATTTATAATGTGGTATATGGCCGGTAAATATTATTTTATCTTGAAGGCACAAAGCCTTAGCTAAGGCTTTAATTGATTTTTCCATCCTACCAGCACCTACAATAAAGCAGACAGCAGAAGGAAACTTACCTAATACTAAAGGCATTGATCTTATAACCATGTCAAATCCCTTTTTCTCTACTATCCTTCCTATAGAAACAATCACCTTTTTACCATCGAGGTTATATTTATCCTTTAAAAAAGAGGTATTTATACCAGGATGAAATTCATCTGTGTCTGTTCCGGGTGGAATATTGGTTATCAATTTAGTATCAACTCCCATATTTATTAACCTTTTTTCAACAAATTTACTTACAGCAAAGATCTTTTTTGCCCTTTTTACTTTTTTTACTATAGATCCAATCTTTTTCTCCCCGAAATGCTCTGTACCATGCACTGTTAAATAATAAGGAATATTGAAATAAAAAGATTGATAGTATGCAAGGGTCAAAAAGTTGGCACGATGAGTTATTAAAATTCTATTAATTTTAAAACGTATAATGGAGTAAAAAAAATAAAAATAGAGTCCTGATTTACTCTTATAACGTATGACATTAAAATTTAATCTGTTATCAAAATCATATGAATCCTTTACATAAGGAGTAATAACAGTAACAGTATTGCCTGGGATTTTAGAAAGGGCTTTCGATAGTTTAAAAGAATACACCTCTGTTCCACCGTAAATAGGTGGAAAACAATTAGCACAGATAAAGATATTCATTTTTTGTTTTCCAAAAATCTCCTGTACAATTCCTCTGTTTTGCTTATCATTGATTCAATATTAAAATTTTTTACAATCATTTTTCTCCCTTCCTTACCATATTTGGTGATCTTATGCCTATTCTCTAACAATCTGATAATTCCATCAGCCAGGGATGTTGGATCTCCTGGATCAACAAGTATACCTGTACTATTATCTTTAACAACTTCATTGGTACTTCCTACATCGGTAGCCACAAGCCCCTTTTCCATAGCCAATGCCTGGATAATCGATTGAGAAACCCCCTCTGCTGCTGTGGAAGAAGAAACAACAATATCCAGGGACGAAAGAATATCAGGAATATCTCTCCTGAATCCAAGAAAAAAAACTTTTTGTCCTAATCCGTGACTATTAATTATATTCTGAAAATCGATCTTTCTGTCTGGGTCATCCCCTACAACGGCAAATTTTGCATCAGGATATTTGATCAAGACTTTTTTTGCCGCTTCAAGGAAAATATCGTGACCTTTGCACCATCTAATAATCCCTATTATTCCTATAAACGGTAATGAATCATCAATACCTAATTCTCTCCTAATTTTTTGTCTGTCATATTTTGATGGATCGAATAGAAAAAGATCTATACCTGTAGGAATGGAAAATATCTTTTCTCCTGAAATTCTATATTTATATTCCAACATCTCTTTTATAGCTTTCCCGGCTGTAATAATTAAGTCTGCAAAATGGGTATATACCAATTTGTTTTTGATCGGCAGTGAAACATGCCTTGTCCTAACTATCAATGGAAGCCTCATTATCCTCCCTACTTGCCCTCCTACCCAACTATCGAGTGAACTGTGGGTATTCATAATATCGATTTTTTCTTTTTTAATTATACCTGCCAGTTGATACATAGCAATAAGATCAATGGAATTTCTAAATTTTATCTCGAAAAGAGGGATATTTTTTTCTTTTGCCATATCCGCCATATAAGATCCTGGCTGGGCAACACAGCAAACCTTATGCCCTCTCTTCTGTAACAATTCCAGTTCTACAATGGTCCTGATCTCCTGTCCTCCTCTTCCAAGGGCGGATTCAGTATGAAGTATTCTAAATTTCATTTTAATTAAATAGTACCATTATTCATTCAAAACAGAAGAAAGCACCACCTCTTTGACCGGGATAGTCTGCAGACATCGGTTATCACTACATGGCGTTTTACGATGATTGAAGACATTCACGCAGGGGCTGCAAGAAAAGGCATTATAAAAGACATGAACTCGTGGTCCTAAGGGGGCATAAAGCCCCGGCGTCTCAGGACCAAAGAGCACAACAACCCTTATATCTGTCATAGATGCAAAATGCGCCGGTCCCCCGTCACTGGTAATCAATACCTCTCCAAAAGAAAAAAGTGTTATCACCTCTTGCAGGTTTTCTGTATATCCAATAAAGTTTATACAACGACTGGATTTTACCTCTTTCTGAATGAAAACACCATCACTTTTTGCTTCAGCAAGTCCAAGTAAAACAACAAGGTGATGAGGGCTGGCATCTAACAGGGCCTGAGCCAATTGCGCAAAATACTCTAATGGCCAGCCTCTAATAGGTAGCAGATTACCAGGATTTGGATTAAGGATGAAGAGTTTATTAATTGATGGGTCCCAGAGGGGATACTCCTTTTTCAATCGCTGTTGTATCTTAATCTTTAAAGATTCATCAGGAGAAAACCACAATGAATTTAATGAAGAAGGTGGCAGTTCTCTTTTCACAAGGGGTTCATTGGTAGTATCTTCACTGAGAGACTCTATTAAGGCCATAAAATTCTGTGACATGTGCATGTGCGCATTGTATGTAACCCGATGAGTTAAATATCTGCCACGGTATAACCCCTCTCCATGATAATTATAAAAACCAACCCTCCTTTCAGCGCCGCTTAAAAAGGTCAGGACAGAAGAAAACCGGCTAAACAGCTCCATATCAACTACTGTATCGATTCTGTGTCTTCTGCACAAAAAGAAAAACATTATAGTGTCCATAAACAAATAAAGCAGCCGATCTGACCTTATCGTAAATATATGATCCGGCATCAAACAATTTAAAATCTCCACACTCTCTTTATTATTCTCAAATATAAGAAAAAAGATAGTGCCATTTTGATAAAGTTCCTGGGCTCTTTTTATTGAAGGATACGCCAGCACAGTGCTTCCCATCTCTGAAAGCTCTATAAATAGGATATTTTTAACAGGCGATTGTTTCTTTTTTTTAAATAGTCTCTGGTGTATATTAAAAAATAGAGAAAACAAAAAGCACAAAGGAATGCCCACCCAATAGTCAATTCTCCGCATAAGATCAATATTCACTTAAATTTCATATCTCCATAATATATAAATCTTGCTTTTGGAAATACCATAAAGAAACCTTAAGAGGAAATGAATCCAGATTTCTTTTGCTATTCTCTTCTGGACTCCAAAATACTAAAAACCTTAACCCCTTGCTTTTCAACTTGTTAACATAATCTTTGTTAAGCATCTGACCTTCAGAAATTGACCAACCTTTCCTATTAAAAAAATAGAGCATTATTGGCTTTCCAGAATCATTAACAGCTATAAGAGAGTCTTTAGAGATAATTTTTTGGATTTTCTCTCCTGCCTCTAAAGCTCGGAAAGGATAATCATCTCCAAAATAGTGATGTCCTTCTGTAGCAAATAATGCAACTACAATGATTACTATAATAATTAGATTCCCTATTTTCTCCCG
The DNA here is from genome assembly GCA_003229375.1 of Nitrospirota bacterium. GTDB lineage: Bacteria > Nitrospinota > Nitrospinia > SZUA-224 > SZUA-224 > SZUA-224. The sequence goes on along the minus strand of QIDP01000111.1, from coordinate 27,465 downwards.
CTTAGGAATAAGGATATTTAAAGAACTCGGTATTAACCATCCTATAATTAATGCAAAATAAGGAAGCAGGCCAAATAAATAGTATCGATGCCCAAAGTAATGATTCCCAGCTTTTATTGTAAGAAAAATAATAGATATGATAATAGTTGTAATTGCAAAAACAATATTAGAGGAAATATATAGATTTTTAAACTTTGTTCCAAGAAAGATCATCGTCATAATAATTAAAGAAATACCAAATTGTCCCCAATTGGTTACTCCCTGGGCAAATACTTTAAAAAACTCAAAAATATTAAATTCTCCATTCATAATAATATTTATTACCTGATTAATACTACTACCCATATAAAAAACTCCCAGTTGATTTCTCTCGACTAGCATAGGAACATAACCAAAATACCATATTAAAAAAGGAAAAATTGTAATGATACCAAAGGCATATACATTCCATCTTTTAAATAGCCTTATGCCGTATATATTGATCCATAATAGTAATAAAAAAATAGCTAATGTACCTTGATAGGGACGAATCAAAATTGAGATAGAAAAACTAAGTAATGCTATTAATAATGAGATAGAAATATTTTTAAAATGAATATCAGATTTTTGTAAATGCTTTGTAAAAAAATATAAAGAGATCACATGAAAAAAAAGAGCAGTTGTCTCTGGCATGATTTTGCTTGAATAACTAAAAAAAAGCACAGACGTTACCAATACAAAAGTGGCCCACTTAGCAACTTTTAAATTAAATAAGAGTATAGCCCAGTTAAAGAAAATTACTATCACAAAATTAGCGAATAAAAAAGAGACCCATTTACCTAAAGGATGCCAGAAACCAAACAATTTGTACCCAAGATAAACAATATAATTATATAATGGAAATTCCATACCTGTAATTCCATCTGTAGCGCCTCTTTCGTCAATACTGGGATGGAAGAAATTTGCATCTTCTTCAAGATAATTCCGAGCTACCGCGGCAGTAGAACATTGTCTCCAAGTATGCACCTCATCTGGTGGAGAAAAAAGAAATGGCAAATGGACAACAAGGTTAACCAAAAGAAGAGTAGCCAGAAATTGTCTGTTTTCGTTTAATAAAAAAGATTTCATTTTTGACTCGGTTTAGAGCTTGCATCGTTTCTGAATTGTCAAGCATAAATGAACTTCATTATACATTATCACACAACTAAATTCTATATTGCATATACAGGCAGAAAGTAGATTGTGGTCTTTCCAATCTTATCTTTCATAGCAAGCGAAAAATTTATTATTATCCCCATCTCAGGATTGTATTGTTCAATAAAACTCCTCAAGGATCGTGATACAGCAGGTTTTTTCATGGGAATTGCCTTTACTTCTACCGGTATCAGCTTTTCTTCCTGTTTTATCACAAAATCTACCTCTGCCCCGGCCTGTGTCCTCCAGAAGTAAAGATCTTCATTGGGAGAGAATCTCTTCTTTAGTTGAAGGAATACAAGGTTCTCTAATAGTCGTCCCGTATCTTCCCTAAAACGGTCTATCCTCAGGTTATTTACAGAGATATTTCTCAACCCTGTGTCATTTATAAAAACCCGTGGCATTTTTGATAATTCTTTCTTCATATTTTTAAAAAATGGCCTTAAGAGGGTAACAATAAAGGTATTTTCGAGAAGAAAGATATATTTCTTGATGGTATTCAAACTTAATTGCGATACCTTTGACATGTTATGCAGATTAAGTAGATTAGCTGTTTGATTTGAAAGGGATACTAAAAGCCTGTTAAATCCAATAATATCCTCAATATTCCCCATGTCTTTTATATCCTTTCTGATATAGCTATTGTATATTTCTTTAATGATCTCTTTTTTTAAATTTAAATCCCCTGTCATGGCTGCTTTGGGATAACCACCGGTAAAGAGATATTCGTCAAGATAAGCAGAAAAATCCTTTTCCAGCAACCCTGTACTATTATCAAAGTCGCCCTTGAAAACCCTCTCTATACCTCCGATCCTCATTTTAATATCATAAAGCTTTTCATTTCTAAAAGAGAGGAACTCTTCAAAATTAAGGGTTTCTATTTCAAATATCTTTTTCCTTCCAGCAAGGGAGTCTTTGAATTTTCTCTTTATCTCAAAACTAGAGGAACCAGAGACAATAAGCTTTATTTGAGGGAAATGGTCATGAATAATCTTTAGAAAATTACTTGGATCTTTCAAATACTGGATCTCATCAATAGCCACATATACCTTATTATTAATATCAGCGCCTCTGTATTCTAAGTATTTCACAAAGGCCTTTGGCCCTGAATTCACATTATTAAAGATATCAATATCCTCAAGATCAAAGTAGAACTTCTGTTTTTCTTTTAATTCCTCAAGGATAAGATGGATCAGTGATGTCTTTCCCACCTGTCTTGAACCTATAAGTACAATAATCTCATCACGATCAATCCACTTTAATATATCAGGGAGTATCCTTCTCTTTTTAAGTCTCATTTCCATCCTAAGAATAACATAATGACCTTGATTGTTTTCTGAGGTTAAAATATCATAACCACATAATATATTCAAGTCTATTGATTGATTTTTCTTCAGAGGATAAAGAGGTATTGGCGAAACTCTATATATGGCCGGGAAAAAAAAGCATAGAAAATTCTTGACGTGGGTTATATCAGTTACTATAATTTTTATCATGACTTTTTGTTTTGGGATAAAAGCGAGGATATGTTAACGAAATGAAGTGGATTGTGTTTACGTTCAAAAGGACTTTTCTGTTAAGATTAAAAAAGATAGAGTGCCGCATAAAGACCTACCTTTTAAATAGATCTGCTAAGAAGGCCTTTAAATATAAGGAATCTGCCTTCAAGAGGATCGTGGCATCTGTTAGAGAGAGGGGCTGGCTATTTATTGTCATTTTTATTACCCTTACCATCTCAATAACATGGGCGAACACAAGGTTCTCCCTTACAATTGGCAATATAAATACAATCAAAACAGAAAAGAGGATTATTATGCCGGAAGAAAAGAATAATATTATTAAAAATACCTCTGTAGAACCACACCCACAACCACCTTCAACCAATAAGATAGGACCGAGAATAAAGGAGGATATCCTTGAAGATTTCTTTAAAGAAGACGATATAGAATTTGCCATATTGGTCGATAAGACGAAAAAAGAACTCCTTGTGGTCCAGAATCTGGAGAGATATCTCAAGGTTGTTGAAAGATTTCCTGTCTCTCTTGGTAAATCTCCTGGAAATAAAAAACGTGAAGGTGACATGAAGACCCCTGAGGGAAAATATAAGATCATTAATATAAAAAAGGATGCAGAGCTTCTTCCCCGATATGGTCCCATGGCATTTGTCCTTAACTACCCCAATGAGACAGACATGGCCATGGGGAAAACAGGATCAGGGATATGGATACACGGAACAGAGGGTGAGAAGATAACCCCGGACACAAAGGGCTGCGTTGAGATAAATAATGCTAATCTAATGAAACTTGCGGAATATGCAGGTAATGGTACGCCTGTAATAATCCTTCCGGAGGAATCTAATATATGGGAATAAAAAAATAGTAACTACTCAGGTTGTTTAGTTTGTATGATCTCGCATATTTCTGACCCGTCCCTAAATACCTATAGACTATCCACCTGATTTGTGGTTTTCACCAAAATGGAAGTTCCTTTTTTATAAACATTATGGCCTCCTCTCTATTGGTAATGATACCATCTGCCTTTGCCTCTTCAACTCTTTTCAGAATCATACCTAATAGAGGACCCGGAGTTAACCCTAGTTTATCTATAATATTTCTTCCGGAAAGTATAGGTTTTGCCTTATCTAATAAAAAGACCTCAAAATAGTATGATATCATGTGTCTTCCCAGACCAAGGATATCGATTGCAGCGCTATTTGTATGACCTGCACCCCTTTTTGCCTCTGCATCAGCTATAGCAAGAATACATGTCTCTATCCCCTCTTCCCATGTATCTCTCCAGTATCTGTATACTGCCCCTTCTCCAACATCCCCGGTCTTGCTCATGTTAAAGGGTCTCAGGTGGTTGAGGGTAATCTTCCTTACTATTCTTGTCGAAATCCCTCCCAATTTTATCCGCCCGGATATCTTGCTGTTCAACTCAGCCCCAACCTTTTCATGCCCTTCAAATTGTTTAAACCGATTAACCTGTTTGTTTGTAAAGGGTTTCCCTATATCGTGGAAGAGGCCGGCAAATTTCAATAACTCCCTTCTCTTTATCTTATATTCTGTCTCTTTTGATAACTCTCTTTCCAACTGCTGATAGTTATCAGGAAAAAATCTCTGAAGGTTCAATAAAATGATCTCCAGAAAAGAGAGTGTATTTAACGAATGTTGCCAGAGGTGATATTTGTGATCTAACCCCTGATCCATTCTCTCCATAGATTCTATCTCCGGAAATATATGGCCCAGGAGATTCAACGTCTTAAGCTCATTTATGTATGAATGAGATCGATCAATAGATAATATCTTGAAGAGTTCATCCCTTATCCTCTCCATGGATACAGAAAAAATAGATTCTGATCTGCTTCTGATGAACTCTTTTAATCCTTTATTTATAGATAGGTTCAATGTGGCAGAGAGCCTGACAGCCCTGAGCATACGGAGCGGATCTTCAGTAATAACAGTATGATTCGCTGATCTTATCCATCCTTCCTCCAGATCTTCTAAGCCCCTCAATGGATCTATCAATGAAATATTCTCTCCCGCACAGAATATATCATCGAGGTTTACTGCCATGGAATTTATCGTAAAATCCCTGGATCTCAGATCACCTTCAATCCCCATGCCTCTCAATCTGGTGAAGTCCAGTTCTGATCTCTTGCTATCTGACTTCACGATGACCCTGCTGGTTGATCTTTCTTCATCCAGAGGGAAATAGTGTCCACCTATGGCATCTGCTACCTTACGTCCAAGTATCAGGGCATCACCATCCACAGCAAAATCAAGATCATAACCCTCCCTCTCCAGGATCATATCCCTCAGACAGCCGCCTACCAGATATATCTTTATCCCCTCTCTCCGGCATACCTCCCATATCTGTCTGAGGAACCGGGTATTGATCAATCTCTCTTTAGAAATTTCTTTCATAATATGTAACCTAAACTAAATAATTTGCCACAGAGGACACAGAGGTCACAGAGTTTAAACTCAAAAGTAACCTAATATCGCCTAAAGGCGATATTAGGTTACTTTATTATTTTTCTCTGTGACCTCTGTATCCTCTGTGGCTATAGTATCTGAACTGAATTCTATCCCCAATCTATCCTTGAAACCCCTTATCATAGCATTCATAACATCTGAATACGAAAAGGTATCATTATTAACCTCATTTAAAGATATCATCTTTTTATAGAAACTACTAATGAGTCTTTCTCTATCCCCGGCCGGGCTTACCTTAAAGATATATGCGAGTCTCTCTCTATCTATATCTATAAGAATAGAGCCGTGCTGGAGGATTACCCCTTTGAATCTCCTCTGAGCGCTTCCTATGATCTTTTTCCCATTTGTCAGGATCTCGTAAGGTGAATGGGAAGAGAAACAAGCAGGCTCTCTATTACATGGTCTATTCAATCTATTCCTTCTGCCATCAACGAGTTGAGCATCTATACCAAGGTATGCCAATCCCCTGATCAATGACTCACCAATTACCTTAAAGGAACCTTGAAGATGTCCTGGAATTACCTGATTTTCTTCCTGAAAGGTAATGCTGTAAGTCAGTTCATGATCATGGAGTACTGCCCTTCCACCGGTAGGCCTCTGTACTATATCTATACCATGTTTTTCACAGTAGTTCAGATCGATATCCCTCTCAGGTCTCTGAGAATAGCCTATGGAGACCGCCGGAGGACTCCAGCCATAAAACCGGAGTGTGGGGGGTATAAGCCCTTTACCGCAGGCATGGGCTATTGCCTTATCAATTCTCATATTCATATGGCCATCATGCAGACCATCCTCAATAAGATGCCACTTCTCCTTTATAATGGATCGAGAGGTTTCTTGCATAGGTAAATTCCTGGCATGAGGGTCTCGCCTAATCTTCCGGATTGATTTTGGGATGGGCTTCCGAAACAAAAAAATGACAGCACTTGTGCTGTCAGAACTTTGACTCTACTGCAAAAACCTCAAAAACAGGGTAGCCGCAACCTTTAGGTTGCGTAACTGGCTGATTTATAGCAAGCTTTTTCGCAGGCTAAAGCCTGCGGCTACCAATTTCGGGGTTTTTGCAGTAGAGTCAATTTTGTCTTCTTCTTTAAATCGACAATCGTAAATACATTACTCCTGCGTTACCCTTAGTATCTCCTCTATAGTCGTTATACCCTGGAGCACCTTTCTTGCACCATCACCGGTAAGGGTCACCAGCCCATTCTTCTTGACGGCATCCCTCTTGATCCTGCTTGAATCCGCATTACTCATGATCAGTTTTCTCACATTATCATTCACCATGAGTAATTCATATATCCCTGTCCGTCCCTTATAACCGGTATTAAGACACCTGGAGCAGCCCCTACCGATATAGAGTGTATCTGTGACCCTGCGCACATCTTCCATGGTCAATCCAATCTCTTTTAATGCCTTCTCATCCGGCATATAAGGCCCTTTGCATTCAGGGCATATCACACGAACCAGTCTCTGGGCCATAATAGCGAGAACAGAAGATGAAACAAGAAACGGTTCTATCCCCATATCCAAAAGCCTTGTCACCGCACCGGCTGAATCATTGGTATGCAGGGTGCTAAAGACCAGATGTCCGGTTAATGAGGCATGTATAGCAATCTCAGCAGTCTCAAGATCCCTGATCTCACCTACCATTATCACATCCGGGTCCTGTCTTAGTATGGATCTAAGACTATTGGCAAATGTCAGGTCGATCTTTGGATTTATCTGAATCTGTCCTATACCATCAAGCTGATACTCTACCGGATCTTCTGTTGTAATAATGTTCTTTTCAGATGAATTTATGGAGCTTATCGTGGCATAGAGTGTGGTTGTCTTCCCGCTCCCTGTGGGTCCTGTAACGAGTATAATACCATTGGAATGTGTTATCAGCTTTTCATATCTTTCCAGATCTTCTTTAGAAAAACCTATGTCCTTCATGTCCAAAAATATACCGGTCTTGTCCAGAAGACGAAGCACTATCCTCTCCCCGAATGTGGTAGGGAGCACAGATACCCTGATATCTACCTCCCTGTCGGTCATCTTTATCTTTATACGTCCATCCTGGGGAAGGCGTTTCTCTGCAATATCCAGGTTTGCCATTACCTTTATACGGGAGACAATGGGGGATTGATATCTCTTGGGTGGTGTGAGGATATTGTAAAGCACACCATCAATCCTGTACCTCACATTCAGCTTTTTTTCAAATGGCTCTATATGTATATCGCTCGCCCTGTCCTTGACCGCCTGCAATAGCATAAGATTCACAAGCTTTATTATGGGCGCATCGTGGTCAATCTCTAACAAATCATCGGGCTCCTCTATCTCCCTTGACAGAACACCCAGATCCTCACCATCCATATCCTGTATCACTTTTTCCGCAGAATCAGCATCCTGTTTGTAGAATCTGTTTATTGATTCCAATATCTCATTCTCACTGCTGATTACCGGCTCGACCGGGAGGCCAAGAAGTATACCGAGGTCATCAAGAGGTTCAAGGTTCAGGGGATCACGCATAGCAACCTTCAATATATTCCCATCTATACTTATCGGAAAGAGCTTATTTCTCCTTACAAAGTTAAGAGGAACCTTAGAGACTATAGAAGAATCCACGGTTTGTGGGTCTATCTCTGCAAGGTATGGGATGTCAAGCTGTATACTTAATGCCCTGAGGAGATCATCCTCTGAGATCAGCCCCAGTTGTATAAGAGAGTCCCCGATATATTTACTCCTATCCTTTCCTATATCCTCAGCCTTTTTGAGGTCATCCTTTGTAAGGGCGACTAAGTTCATATCCTCTAATAGTATCTCTCCGATACTCTTTTTATTTGTACCGATCATACCAAACTCCGTTATAATTTACGATTGTCGATTTATAAGAAGGAAAATAAATTAAAACCACAGAGAACACTGAAGACACTGAAAATATAGTTAATTTAATGGAAGATCGACCTCTAAATCGAAATTTAATCAAAGAGGTTCAGTTTCTTGTTTATCCTGTTTATCTTCTAACTCCTCCACTTGACTCTCTTCCAACTCCTCCTTCTTACTCCCATTACCATTGGTATGCCTCTCCATCTCCGATCTCTTCTCTTCTGTCACCTTATCGATCTCATCCAGACTGGTAATTATTTGCGGTGTGATGAATATCATCAGATTTATCTTGTCATCTGATCTGGACCTTGACTTAAACAGCCAGCCTAAAACAGGGATCCTGCTTAATAATGGAACCCCGGATCCACCCTTACTTCTTGATTCCTGAATCAATCCGCCGATAACTATGGTCTGTCCGCTCTCTACAGTAACGGTTGTCTTTGCCTGTCTCTTGGTAGTGATTATAGCGCCTACCTCAATCTGACTTATAAAACTCTTTATCTCCTGAAATATCTCGAGCCTTACAAACTTACCCTTGCTTATGTGGGGGGTCAGCCGGAGTGTGATCCCGACATCCTTGTAATCATATGTCTTTGTTATTGAGCTGCCTGTTATATCACTCTGGGAACGCGCAAGTATAGGTCTCTCCTCTCCCACGATTATCTCTGCCTCTTCATTATCAGTGGTCAGGATCTGTGGTGTTGCCAGCACATTGATATCAGAGTCTGTCTGGATTGCCCTGATAAAGGCAGCGACATTAGGATAAGGTTTCCCGGCCCACATGATCGTACCTTTGACAACACCGGCCATGAAGCCTGAAGCACTGGTTCCTCCTTGTAGAAGCTCGGTAATTGATCCTTTCCCTGCTGCCATCGATGTCCCGGCAAATCCGGTAATAGTTCCCTCTGCTGGTTTATCCATTGCTGTCCATTCCACGCCCAGCTCCATTGCCTTTTTCAGACTTACTTCCATGATAAGCGCCTCTACCAGTACCTGTGGACGCATAATATCGAGTTTTTTTATGATCTCTACGAGTGATTCATATATCTCCTGCGGGGCGCCTATTACAAGAGAGTTTGTCGCCTTATCCGGGGTTATTACAATACCCTCCTTCTGCGAACTTTGCGTGGAGAATGGGGTTCTTTTCCCCTTTTTTCGTGCCTTTCCCTTATCCTTAAGCCCTTTCATCATCTGTGGAACCTGGCCCATAAGGACCTTTGCTATATCCTCGGCCACTGCATTCTCCAGATAATAGACATGTATCTTTGCCTCTGGTGGCGGAATCTCTATATCCAGCCTGGCTATAAGGGATTTGATCAGGTCAGTATCTTCCCTGGAGGCCACAACAATCAGGGAATTGGTTCTCTCGTCAGGTATAATCTTTACTCCCGCACCACCCGCGCTAGTCCCGGGGAATCCTGCCTGTGTTACCTTCCTCTTCCTCTTTTTTCTCTTAACCGGCCTTGTCGAGCCCCTTTTCTTCCCCTTCTCAATGGTCGAGAGGAGCTTTGAGGCAATGACCGATGCATCTGCGTATATAATGGGGATCACCGAGAGGACCTCCTCTTCGGATTCAACGTCTATCTCCTGTATAATCCGGATTAACCGCCTGATATTGGATGAGACATCTGTCAGGATAATGGTATTGGTAGGGCCATAGGTGACAATATTGCTGCTCTTTGATATAAGGGGTGTAAGGAGACTCGCAATCTCTTTTGCATCAGCATAATCCAGAGGTATAAGCTGGGTAACTATCTTATCATCCCTGCTGATTCCACTCATATTCTTTCCAATATTTGTCTCTATATCTTTTTCCCTGGTCTTGGCAGCAGGCAATATCTTTACTACGCTTCCTGAGGGGACAGCAGCATATCCCTGAATCTCCAGAATAGAGAGGAAGACCTGATATGCATCACTAACCGGGATCTTGGTCGGTGAGATGATGGTAACCTTTCCTTTTACCTGTGGATCTATAAGAAAATTTTTCTTTGTTATTTCACTAATAAATTTCAGGACTACCCTGATATCAGCATTATCAAAATCTAGTGCTATAAGCTCTTCTTCTTTCTTCTCTCCCTTCTTCTTACTGACTGTTACAGGGGGTCTATGAATCGCTTTTTTCTTTGGTTTTATAACCTTTTTCGGCCTTTTTGGAGGACTTGCAGGTCTTGTAACCTTCCTGCCCTCATCCAACCGAACAGCATAAGAATCCGGGACACAAACAAAAAAAGAAATCAATGCCGCAATGAAACAGCTTATAATCCTTCTGCTGCTCCCCTCTTTTCTGCCCATCCCTATAATCGAATCCCTCTCACCTAATCTCATACGTTAATGTCTTTCTTCTGCGGTTCCTCTTGATATCTATCCTGATTGAAGGCGCGTTCTGTATCTGCTTATATGCCTCAAATGCCTGTTCAGGGGTCTTAATATTTAAACCATTCACACTCTTTATAACATCACCATTTCTTAAGCCTATCTTTCTCAACAAACTGTCAGGCTGAATTCTGCTGATCCTGAAACCGGCCGGCTTGCCCGATTCAGAATATGGCTTTACTGCAACCTGTGTCATAAAGCTATTAACATCACCTATCATATCAGTCACATCTTTTCTTGATAATCTCCACTTATTAGCACCGATCTTTTTGACACTCTTTCTGAAATTCCTCTTCCTTCCGGGCCGCCCAAACTCAGGTGTCTCTCCCTTCTTCTTTTTCTCAAAAGAGACAAGTACCTCTATCCTATCATTATTTTTCAGGAAGACCTTATTCCTTTCAATCTCGACGATCGAGGCCCCCTCTATACTATCCCCTACCTTATAGAGATCCTGCTTCCTCTTATTAAGATTATCGATTATGGCAAAGGAGCTCTCCGGACTCCCTGTGATAGTACCGACAAGCTTGAGATTTAATGTAGTTAATACCGCTTCCTCCTTAGGCAATATTGGGGGTGCGTTTTCTGCTGTTCCGGAAAGAGAGCTAAATATATTCCTCTCGTCAATTGCAGAATAGTACTTAAATGCCTTCCCCTTTCTCTGTATTGCAGGGCGTGAGGGAGGAGTATAAGATATTTCCGGCAAAAACTCTAACCTTGATCGGATATATGTCAAAAAGATATTGGCAGTGATCATCACAAAGATGGTGATAATAGCTATCTCTACTGCGAAAAAATATCTCTTTAACATTTTTTAGTAAACCAATTCTTTAAAAGCCTTATCATTACGGATATTATCAAAATCTGTCTCATCCCTGGCCCACTCTTTATTTTCCTTGTTTAGTGATATCGCCTTTTTTAAGTGGAATAAAGCCTTTTCCTTATCTGCCTTTTTTGAATAGAGACAGCCTAGATTATAATAGGATGTATCATAGAAAGGATCAATACTTATAGCCTTTTGATATTCTTTAAGGGCAAGATATGTCAATCCTTTGTTAAGATATGAATTACCAAGATTATTATGTAATTTAGCATGTCGTGGAGATATGTTTATCCCCTTCTTATATTCCTCTATAGCCTTATCATGCAAGCCCTTCTTATAGTAGATATTCCCGACCTTAAAATAGTGATCTGCACTAAAACCTTTTTGCTGTACCTTACTGCCTGGCTGGACCGGCCTCTTCTCTTTTGTAAGAACCCCTGACTCCCCTTTCTTACCTGATGTAACCCCCCTTTGCTCTATTGGGGGAGACGAAGCCATCTCCTTCTTTGTATGAGACCCTATAGATTGTTTTTTAGCAAAAGAGGTCGTCATCATCCCCTTGTTTTTTGATGTTGCCGGCCCTTTTTCCTCCACTCTAACCCTTTTACTTTGAAAGCCATCATCGTTTATCTCCCCGGAGGGTTTCACCTCATCACCCATATCCTGATGTGAAATCACCCTATTTGATACAAAAAACAAGATAGAGACAAAGAGCAATCCACCTGAGATGATAAACGCCAAATTCATTCTATTTGATCTGTTCTTGCTCTTCTCAGGGTGATCTTTAATCCTAAATCCACCCTTAAACCCATTCTTAAATCTATCAAAAATCTTTGCCTTCTCTTCTGCCTTTTTTAATGCCTCATTTATAATACTCATATCAAATATAGTAACCGTTCACGGTTATCAGTTTACAGTTTGCAGTTTTTGCAGTAAAGTCAATATCTACTTCCCTAAAACCAGGTTCAGAACCTCCCTTGTCTCAGGCCCTACCTTACCATCCACACTCTTTAAGAAGAAACTTCTCTGAAAGTCAATCACAGCCTGCTTTGTATTCTCATCAAAATAGCCCTTAGGATTCTCCCTTAAGTACCCCAATTCGTATAATTCCCTCTGAAGCCCCTTTACATCCACACCTGACATCCCTTCCTCTAATATAAAAGGAGACTCTCCTTCTTCACCTGAAAATACCCCCTTTATCAAAGAGGAAAAATTGATACTCCCCCCCTTTGTTAAAGGGGGGCCGGGGGGGATTAAATTTTCCTTCTCCTTTGTGCCAACACCGGTTAGCATGAGTGTTTCTTCTGTCTCTATTATCTCTTCGTCCTGATTATTATCAGACTCCACATAGAAGATTACCTCTGCTGCCTTTGAGGATTCCTCCTGGTTTGCCCCTGATTCAGTCACATCCTTAACAGATGATCTGCTGCTCGCCCCGGTCTCAGTATGCCCCGGGCCCTGCAACAAGGCATCTTCTGTTATTATCTCTCCATCAGAGTGTTTAACACCAAATAACGGAAATATCTCCATGAGCCCTCTTTTATCTATATTATATAGTAACCAACCCAAACCTGTAAAAAAAATAAGGAGTAACACATAAGAGAAACCACGATACATGCTACCGGTAAAGGGATAGTGCGAAACAGGGGTTTCTGATTCATGTCTCTCTTCTCTCTCTCTGCCACCCTTTGCCTCTATCTCCTCTATCGATTTATCTATAATGAAATGATCGACCTCATTTGTCTCGGCTACATATGCCGCGAGAAGTGCCTGATCACACAGGATATTGACCTTTCTCGGTATCCCCTGCGAGTATACGTATATACTTTCTATTGCACTACTTGTAAACTTTATGTCACCCCTGGAACCTGCAACAGCCAATCTATGATATATATATCTACCTATTTCCTCCATCTCTAATGCCTTGATATGGTAACGAACAGATATCCTCTGATTCAGTTGCCTCAGATTAGGAAGGGCGAGATTTTCCCTTAGCTCTGGTTGACCGACAAGGATGATTTGTATCAGCTTTTCGCTTGCAGTCTCCAGATTCGATAACAGTCTTATCTGCTCCATAATTTGGGGTTCCAGATTCTGAGCCTCATCTATAATCAATACAGCATTTTTTCCCTCAGAGAGTTGATCCAATAAAAATTTATTCAGATTATCGATTAGTTCCTTCTTTGTATTCCCTTTATCTCCTATGCCAAAATCCCCGTTTATCATCTTCAGGAGTTCTATCTCTGAAAGAGATGGATTGAGTATCAGGGCGGTCCTAACATCTTTATCTAATTCATCTAACAGGGAGCGGCAAAGAATGGTCTTCCCTGTACCTACCTCTCCTGTAATCTCAATAAACCCCTTCCTCTCTTTGATACCGTATATCAGGTGTCCAAGGGCCTCCTCATGACTTTTGCTAAAAAAAAGGAATCTCGGATCAGGTGTTACATTGAATGGTTTTTCTGTCAACCCGAAAAATGATCGATACATCGGAATCCTCTTATACTATGTCATAAAAAATCGTACAATTGGCTTAAAATATATTATAGAATCCCTGAAATGTCAATAATTTTGACTGTTGACAAAAAAACATAAATTTGATATAAACTAAATGTAGTAAGTTAAAATTGGTTTACAGTGAAACACTTATGCCGGCAAGCCGGCATAAAGGGGATGAAAAGTAGTGCTGCGGTGTTGCAGTGTTGCGGTTGGTGGTCTATAGGGGTGGGTGGCATGGACAAACTTGTTTGTCCGTGAAGGGCTTCCCGGATGAAAGCACAAAGGAGTAATAGTTTTGTTTGAAAGTCTGTCAAATAGATTAGAAGGTATTTTTAAGAAGCTCAGGGGTCGCGGAAAACTTGATGACAAGAATATCAAGGACGCGATGAGGGAGGTTAGGATAGCCCTGCTTGAAGCAGATGTAAGTTTTAAGGTAGTGAAGGACTTTATAGAAAGGGTAAGAGAGAGGGCTGTTGGTCAGGAAGTAATGAAGAGTCTTACCCCGGGACACCAGGTGATAAAGATTGTTAGGGATGAACTAATAGCTATTATGGGGGATACCCTTAGTGAGATCATACTTACGAATACTCCTCCGACAGTTATAATGATGCTTGGTCTCCATGGTTCGGGAAAGACAACAACAACAGGAAAGCTTGCTAATAAATTTAAGAAGGATGGGCGAAAAGTTCTGTTGGTTCCTGCTGATGTTCATCGTCCTGCTGCTATTGAACAGTTGAATGTAATCGGAAAAGAACTGGATATAGAGGTGTTTGATGGAAAAGGCAATAAGAATCCTATTGAAATATGTGATAGATCGGTGAAATATGCGATCGAAAAAAAGTATGACCTTGTTATCTTAGATACTGCCGGAAGATTGCATGTTGAAAAGGATTTGATGGACGAATTGAGATTTATCAAGGAAAAGATCACACCACAAGAAGTGCTTCTGATAGCAGATGCTATGACAGGTCAGGATGCGGTAAAGATTGCCGCTGCCTTTAATGAATCTATTGGAATAGATGGTATAATTCTTACCAAGATGGAGGGAGATGCCCGTGGGGGTGCAGCACTATCCATAAGGGCAGTCACCGGAAAACCTATTAAATTTGCAGGTGTGGGAGAAAAGTTAAATGACCTTGAATTATTCTATCCTGATCGTATGGCATCAAGGATACTCGGGATGGGCGATATACTCTCTCTGGTAGAAAAGGCCGAGACTGCATTCTCAGAAGAAGAGGCAAAAAGGCTTGAAAACAAGATAAGGAAGGAGACCTTCACGCTTGAGGATTTCAGGGATCAATTACAACAGGTAAAAAAGATGGGCCCCATTAATAAAATTATCGAAATGATCCCGGGGGTTAAAGGGCTTAAAGGGCTAAAGAATATAGAAATAAATGAGAAGGCTCCTATAAAGATAGAGGCAATCATTAATTCCATGACGCCTAAGGAGAGGACAAATCACATCATAATCAATGGGAGCAGGAGGAGAAGGATTGCGCGTGGAAGCGGTACCACGGTTCAGGATGTAAACAGGTTATTAAAACAGTTTGTTCAGATGAAAAAAATGATGAAGAAATTCTCAAAGGGAGGTGATATATATTGCCCGTTGTAATAAGGCTGAATAGAAGGGGGGTGAAAAAAAGACCCTTCTACAGGGTGGTAGCGGCTGACTCGAGGTCACCGAGAGATGGACGTTTTCTAGAAATAATAGGAACATACAACCCCTTTGTAAATCCTGATACTGATGGAATCAGGATCAATGAGAATAAGGCTATCTCGTGGATTAACAAGGGGGCACAACCTTCTGATACAGTAAAAAGTCTCTTCTCTAAGATAGGGCTTTTAAAAAAAAACGCTGAATCAGGAACGTAAGTTTTCGTAAAAGTTCTGCTAATCGCAGGGTTTACTTTATTATTCATCTCTGCGATCTCAGCGGGCTCTGCGGTGAACTATTACAGTTTTCTAAAAATTTGAAATCCGAAAATATCATGTGGAGGTAGTTTATGAAAGAGTTAATAAATTTGATAGCTAAATCACTGGTTGATAACCCCGAGCAGGTTGTGGTAAATGAAATAGAAGGTGAAAAGACTACAGTAATCGAACTGAGAGTAGCACCTGAGGATATGGGAAAGGTAATCGGCAGAGAGGGGAAGACAGCAAGGGCGATGAGGACTATACTGAACGCCAATGCAATGAAAATGAAAAAAAGGGCAGTATTAGAGATACTTGAATAGATGACAGAGGGCCTGATTCTTATTGGAGAGATATTAAGACCTCAGGGAAATAAAGGGGAGGTTCGTATCTTTCCCTATTTAGACAATTTTGATCAGTATAAGAGACTTAAAGAGGTCTTTATCATAGATAAAGATTGCGTAGAGGCAAGATACGGGGTTATAGGGATTAGGTCTCAAGGTAAATATATTGCCATACATCTTAATGGATTCAATTCTATTGATAAGGCAGAGACCCTTACCGGTTATGGAATAAGCGTCCCAAAGGAATGGTTAGCTCCATTGCCTGAGGGACATTATTACCATTACGAGATAGAAGGGATGAATGTCTATGACGAAGAGGGGCAATACTATGGAAAGATAACGGATATCTTCTCTACAGGAAAAGGCAGCAATGATGTATATATTGTTAAAGATAATAAGGAAAGGGAGATACTTATCCCTGCTATCCATGATGTGATCAAAAAGATAGACTTGAAGGAAAAAAGGATTACAATTCATCTCATGGAAGGATTGGTTGATTGAAAGGGATAGAGTGTAATATCATAACTATCTTTCCGCAGATGTTTGTTTCCCCTCTTGGTGAAAGCATCCTTAAAAGGGCCCGGGAAAACGGATTGCTCAGGGTCAAAATTTACGATCTGAGGGATTATGCCGGGAATAAACATAGGACGACGGATGACTATCCCTATGGTGGCGGGGCGGGAATGGTAATGAAGCCCGAACCTGTTGTCCGGGCCGTTGAGGAGATAAATAAGAAAAGTGTAAGATCAAAGATAATACTGATGTCTCCCCAGGGAAAGAGATTTACCCAGGACATGGCAAAGGAATTGGCGAGAGAAGAGAGGCTTACCTTTATCTGCGGTAGATACGAGGGAATTGATGAAAGGATCAGCCTCTATTTCATTGATGATGAAATTTCTATAGGGGATTATGTGTTGACCGGTGGTGAACTCCCTGCAATGGTAGTCATAGACGCGGTGGCGAGACTTATACCTGGTGTGGTTGGAGATCAGGAATCGGTGAAGGCAGACTCCTTCTTTTCTCCTATGTTAGATTATCCTCATTATACCCGTCCAGCCTCATTCCGTGAGTACAAGGTTCCACAGGTTCTTTTGTCAGGAGACCATGAGAAGATTCGATTGTGGCGCAAGAAAGAGGCATTAAAAAAGACTATGGAGAAAAGACCGGATATCCTTAAAAACGCAGATATCTCAGAAGAGGATATGTGCCTGCTAAAGGAGATCAAGAGGGAGAGAGGATATTAGCAACTCAAATATTTTTTTGGCATTACTTCATTATCCTGTTTATAATAAAAACCTGGATATAGTGGTTTCTTCTATTACTACTCTCGATATTCATGATATTGCCAGGATTGTAAGGACATATTCTCTTGGCAAATTTTATATTGTTACACCATTAAAATCACAGATGGAGTTGATTAAGAGACTATTTAGGCATTGGACAGATGGATATGGGGCATTGTATAATCCTACAAGGAAAGAAGCGCTTCTTAAAACGGATGTGGTGAAAAGCTTAGAAGATGTAATAAAGGAGGTTGAAGGATTTCACGGGAAAAGGCCCCTGCTAATAGCCACAGATGCAAAGAGGTTTCCGGGGAGTATCAGTTATGATAAGATGATATATAGCTTATCAAAGAAGAACCAGTATATATTATTATTCGGAACAGCCTGGGGAATAGAAAAGAGTATAGTGACCGGAACAGATTTTATTCTCGAGCCGATTATGGGGATAGATGATTATAATCACCTTCCTGTAAGAGGAGCCGTAGCAATAACGCTTGACAGGCTGTTTGGGAGAAGAAACAGTCATGCCAGCGAATCGGCATAAAGGGGGATGAAAATCTAATCCTCCCCTTTGGAAAAGGGGGGATTTTTAGGTGAAAGAAAGGAGACATACAAAATGAATGTTATTGATGAAATAGAAACAGAACAGATGAAAAAGGATATTCCTCTGTTCAACGTAGGGGACACAATCAAGGTTCATCTGAAGATCCTTGAGGGAGAAAAAGAGAGGATACAGGTAGCTGAGGGCGCTGTCATTGCCAGAAAGGGAGGTGGAATCAGAGAAACAATAACGATCAGAAAGATCTCTTATGGAATAGGGGTAGAAAGGATCTTTCCTCTCCACTCGCCGAGGATCGAAAAGATAGAGGTCGTTAGAAAAGGGAGGGTAAGGAGGGCCAAACTCTATTATTTGAGAAAGAGGAAAGGGAAAAAGGCAAAGATAAAAGAGGCAAAAAGGGTCATTTCAAAAAAATAACATCAAAAATGCTGCAAGCTCTACATGATTCATTGAAAAAACTGTAAACTGATAACTGTGAACTGATGCCTAATATGAATTATGAAGATATTGCCAGGGAAAAGGGATATAGATTTATTGCCGGAATAGATGAAGTAGGAAGAGGACCCCTGGCAGGACCTGTAGTTGCCTCTGCAGTAATACTCCCTGAGAATATTTCTATTGCAGATATTGATGACTCAAAGAGATTAAGTGAGAAAGAAAGGGAAAGATTATTCAATATTATAAAGAGGAAGGCGATATCTATCGGCATAGGGGTAGTGAGTGAAAAGGTAATAGATAAGATAAATATACTTCAGGCCACAAGGAAGGCTATGTTAACAGCTGTTTCAGAGATGAATAAAATACCTGACTATCTTCTTATCGATGGGATACATACTATCGACTCGGAAATCATGCAATCAGCGATCAAAAAAGGTGACGGGCTTAGTACGTCAATAGCAGCGGCTTCGATTATTGCCAAGGTCACAAGAGACAGAATTATGTATAAATACAACAAACTATTTCCGCAGTACATGTTTGCCAGGCATAAAGGATACGGCACTAAAGAACATCTCAATCTAATCAGACTGCATGGTCCGTGTAATATACATAGGAAGAGTTTTAAGGGGGTAAAAGAGTATGTATGATTATTTTCGATTTTCGAATGTCGATTTTCGATTTAAAAAAGGGAGACGAAATTCTTCGGAGTGACAGCACTTGTGCTGTCCTGATAGGTTGCAGAAGAAGCGTAATGGATGAACAAATCGAAAATCGAAAATTTAGAAGAGGATAAGGTGACTAAGGAACGATTAGAGCTTGGCAGGAGAGGAGAGGATATAGCCGCAAGATTCTTAAAAAAAATGGGATATAAAATTATAGAGAGAAACTTCAGATGCCGTATAGGTGAGATAGATATTATAGCCTTTGAAAAAGGGGTGCTTATATTTATCGAGATCAAGACAAGAACATCAGACAGTTTCGCCCCACCACAGTTGTCTGTGAATAGACTCAAACAACAAAAGATCATAAATAGCGCTCTTTCATATCTCGTTCAGAAAAGGATTACAGGTATAGATTGCCGCTTTGATATCATCGCCATCACATTCCCCGCAGATATTAAAAAAGGGGAAAAAGTGACCCTGATTAAAGATGCCTTCCGTGTGGAAAGGTGGTAAAAATATTGTCACATATAAATACCCTTCGTAAAGAGATAGATAAGATTGATTCAAGGATACTGGATCTCCTGAATAAAAGGGCAGCGATCGCCATTAAGATCGGTGCAGAAAAATTTAAGGTCAAAAGGGATAACTTTCATGTCCCGGACAGAGAAATAGATATATACAAGAGGCTATTAACACTTAACAAAGGGCCTTTTCCTAATAATTCTCTCCGGGCAGTGTACCGTGAGATTTTATCCGCAACACTTTCAATAGAGAAGCCCCTTAAGATTGCATATTTAGGTCCTGAGGGGACATTTACTCATCTTGCCGGCCTCAAACAGTTTGGATCCTCTGCCAATTACATGCCATTGAAGAATATAGAAAGGGTCTTTATCGATGTGGAGAAGAGACGGGCAGATTATGGGGTTGTGCCAATAGAGAACTCTATCGAGGGGATTGTTAACTATACCCTTGATATGTTTATAATATCCCATTTAAATATATGTGCGGAAATATTGTTAGAAATATCGCATAACCTATTATCCTTAGAAGAAGAGACAACAAAGATACGTAAGGTATATTCTCATCCTCATGCTCTGGCCCAATGCAAATCGTGGATTGAGAATAACCTTGCTGACATCTCACTTCATGAGGTCTCCAGCACCGCAAGGGCAGCGGAATTAGCCTCCCAAAATCCATTTACATGTGCTATCGCAAGCGAATCGGCAGCATCACTTTATGGTCTGAAAGCGATAGCTACGGATATAAGTGATAGCACAAACAACTTTACACGTTTTATAGTAATCGGCAGAGAATTTTCCAAGAAAAGCGGAAAGGATAAGACATCAATACTGTTCTCTATTAAGGATAAACCAGGGGGGCTTTTTCATATATTGGAACCCTTTGCTAAGAAAGAGATCAACCTCACCAGGATAGAATCACGCCCTATAAAGAAGAAGGCGTGGGAATATATATTCTTTGTAGATATGGAAGGTCATATAAGCGATAAAAAGGTCAACTCTGTCCTTGATGAATTAAAGCAAAAGTGCGCCTATCTTAAGGTATTGGGATCATATCCGGTGAGTGTATAGGGGGGCAAAGTGTAAAGTGCCTAAAATGCCTAAAGTGCCTAAAGTTAAAAGAATTATATTCCATTAACTTTAGGCACTTTAGATCACTTTAGGCACTTTAGGCACTTATTTATGTCTATTTATTTTAAACAGATGACTATTATAGGGGTCGGACTTATTGGCGGCTCTATAGCCAGGGTATGTAAAGAGAAGAATCTGACCGGAAAAATTATGGGTTTTGGACGGAGTGAGTCCGATCTCAGGAAGGGGGTTGAATTAGGAGTTATAGATTCGTATTCTCTTGATCTTAAGGATGCGGTCATAGATGCAGATATTGTCCTCCTTGCCATACCTGTGGGAACAATGGTGGATATTGTAAAGATAATGATTCCGCATCTTAAAAACAGGGCTATCATTACTGATGTAGGGAGTGTAAAAGGATATCTCGTGGATAAGATAGAAGAGTTACTACCTAAAGAGATACCCTTTGTGGGGGGACACCCTATCGCAGGGACTGAAAGGTCAGGGGTCGAATCCTCCTTTCTCACTCTTTTCAAGGATTCCAATTGCATACTTACTCCTACCGGGAAAACCGATAGGGAGGCATTGAAGAAGATAGAAGAGTTGTGGCATGCTGCCGGGGCAAAGGTCATCCTTATGAATGCAATGGATCATGACAGGATATTAGCGGCTATAAGTCATCTCCCGCATGTAGTGGCTTATGCCCTTGTTAATACTATTGGAGATATGAATAAGGAGAATAATATTTTATCTCTGGCGGCAGGTGGATTTAGAGATTTTACGAGAATAGCCTCCGGTGATTCGGTTATGTGGCGTGATATCTGTCTCCTTAACAAAGATAATATCATTGAAATAATCACCCAATTTCAGGGTTCGCTGGAGAGATTAAAGAGGTATATTAAAAAGGAAAACAGAACAAGACTCAAAGAGGAATTCAATAAGGCAAATAGTATCCGTAAGTTAATGGTATAGAAAGTTGCGGGTTGCGGGTTACAGGTTAATATTAAACTCGCAACTCGATTTGTGTTGACATAAAAGAAGTAATTATGGTAAAACATATAGCAATACAACTGACTATTGACAACGAACCACGGACACTATCATAAATTTAAATAGGGGGGGTTAAAAAAAGAGATGGAAAAGGAAGATAATAAAATATTACAAACTATGGATGGTAATCTTCAGAATAACCTTGATAATAGCAATGCAAATGCTGTCCTGGAGTCCGGGATCAATTCAGAAGATGAGAAGGAAAAAGGAGCAGTTGATTCCGGGGAGGATGACTCTGAAATAATAAAAGAAGAGGATTTGGATCCAGACATCGGTGAGGAAAATATAGAGAAGTTCTATGAAGAGAGTCTAAAAAACTTCAAGGAAGGTGAGATCATTACCGGACATATCATTAAAATAGATAATGATTCGGTCCTTGTAGATGTGGGTTTTAAGTCAGAAGGATTAATAGATATTAATGAATTTCCTCGCAAGGGAAAGGATTTAGAGGTGGGCAGCAAGGTCGATGTCTTGTTGGAGCAGACAGAAGACAATGAAGGCATGGTGATACTTTCAAAAGAAAAGGCAAATAAGATAAAAATATGGGAGCAGATAACATATGCCTATAAAAAGGGTGAGGTTATAAAAGGGGAGATAACAGGAAGGATAAAAGGGGGCTTAACTGTTGATGTAGGATTGAAGGCGTTCCTGCCGGGGTCACAGATAGATCTTCGCCCTGTAAGAAACCTTGACAAGTTAATAGGACAGGAATTGGGGTTGAAGATCATAAAGATGAATAAGAAGCGCGGGAATATTGTGGTATCACGCCGTGTATTACTAGAAGAAGAGAGAATGGGGGCAAGAGAAAACACACTTACATCACTCGAAGAAGATAAGATAATAGAGGGAATAGTAAAGAACATTACAGATTACGGAGCCTTTGTAGACCTTGGAGGAATTGATGGATTACTCCATATTACTGATATGTCGTGGGGGAGGGTAAGTCATCCTTCAGAACTCTTTGCAGTAGGAGATAAGATAAAGGTAACTGTTTTGAAATTTGACAAGGAGAAGGAGAGGGTTTCCTTAGGATATAAACAGATTACACCTGACCCATGGAGTGATATAGAGACAAAATATCCTGTCGGCACAAGAGTAAGAGGTAAAATTGTAAGTATAACAGAGTATGGTGCATTTGTCGAATTGGAAGAGGGTATTGAGGGATTGGCACACATCTCCGAGATGACATGGAGCAAGCATATAAAACATCCATCCAAGATAGTAGATATTGGCGATACTATTGAAGCTATTGTCTTGAGTCTCGACCAGGAGAAAAAGAAGATATCTTTAGGAATGAAGCAGATCGAGCCAAATCCATGGGATAATATAGAGGAAAAATATCCTGTTGCTACTGTTATAGAGGGAAAGGTTAGGAACCTCACAGAATTTGGGGCCTTTGTTGAAGTAGAGGACGGGATTGATGGTCTAATACATATCTCAGATATGTCGTGGTCAAAGAAGATCAAACACCCCTCAGAAATTGTTAAGAAAAAAGATAGGGTTAAGGCTGTTGTCTTAAATGTTGACAGGGAGAATGAACGTCTCTCTTTAGGCTTAAAACAGATGACAACCGATCCATGGGAAGAAGATATCCCTAATAAATACAAGGTGGGTTGTGATGTGAAAGGTAAGATAGTAAAGATAACAAACTTTGGGGCCTTTGCCGAATTGGAAGATGGGGTTGAGGGGCTGATACATATCTCCCAATTAGGACCTATGAAGGTTAACCGACCTGAAGATGTTATAGCAGTCGGTGATGAAATAACTGCAAGGATCATAAAGATGGATACAAAGGAGAGAAAGATCGGCTTAAGTATTAAGGCATATAAGGAGGAATTAGAGGCGTCAGAGGTAGAGGTGGATGAAACAGGTGAGGGAGATGGGAATGGAGAGGGAGATATAGAAAATCTAAATTCTAATACCTAAACAAATTCAAAATTCGTAATATCTAAACTCAAAACTCAAGACCTTTAGCTGTGAACTCTAAACTGTTTTGGTCATTTGAATTTTGTATTTAGATATTGTTTAGAATTTAGGATTTAAAACTATTTCCTATGAAAAAAAGACACGTAATACTATTCGGATTTATTACTCTGTGTTTATTGGTAACATTCTTTTTTGTCATAGCTATCATTGTAAACTCCTTTATCATAGAAGACTGGAAATGGAGCAAAGGTGATAAGATTGCACTAATTAATATAGAAGGGGTTATAACTGATTCAAGGGATATTATAAAACAGATCACTAAATATAAGGATGATTCCTCAATCAAAGGCATAGTTCTTAGTATAAATAGCCCGGGAGGAGGGGTTGCCCCATCACAGGAGATATATAAAGAAATACTAAAGCTCCATGATAAGAACAAGAAGGTTGTGACTGCTATGGGAAGCCTTGCAGCATCTGGCGGTTACTATATTGCCTGTGCATCAGATAAGATAGTTGCCAATCCAGGTACAATAACCGGAAGCATCGGGGTAATTATGACATTCTCAAATATAGAGGAGCTAATGAAGAAGGTTGGATTTAAAACAGAGGTGATTAAGAGCGGAAAGTATAAGGATACAGGAAGTCCTGTTAGATCCATGACCGATGAGGAGAGAGAGATCCTGCAAGAGGTAATTGATGATGTCTATGATCAATTTATTGAAGCAGTTGCTAAAGGTAGAAACATGGAGAGTGATAGGGTAAAAAAATTAGCTGATGGAAGGATCTTTTCAGGAAGGCAGGCAAAAGAAGTGGGTTTGGTAGATGAACTCGGTAATTTACAGGATGCTATTTCGATAATGACAAAGCTGGTTGGAATAAAAGGAAAACCCCAAATTATTCAGGAGAAAAAAAAGAAAGGGCTTTTATCTCGGTATCTTACTGAAAGGTTTTCCTCTATACTCTTCCCGGACAACCTAAAGCATATGAATCTTGGGATACATTATTTATGGCATTATTAGCTCATTAAAATTGTGACTTCAAGAAAAGGCAAAAAAATGCTTGACTTGAGAGGGATGGTGTGCTAAATTCCATTCCGTTTTTGTCTTGGGTAACTTTACTGTTAGGGAGGTGTTTATGACAAAGGCTGACTTAGTAGAAAAACTTGCCGAAAAAATAAATCTGACGAAAAAGCAAACAGAAGTAATTGTAAATACTGTCTTTCAAAGTATCACTGATGCCTTGAATCAAGGAAACAAGGTAGAATTGAGAGGGTTTGGTAGTTTCCGGGTCCGGCATAGAAATTCGAGAGAGGGAAGAAATCCAAAATCTGGACAGAAAGTCACTGTTCCCGCCAAAAAGGTGCCTTTTTTCAAGGCAGGCAAGGAGTTACGTGAGATGATTGACACGAACAAAGATAACCCTGCATAACCTGGCTTGATATAAATCGAAATAGAATTATTCTTTCCATCGACATATAGAAACGGACTAATTTAGTATTAGCGGTAAATTCCCAGCCCTGAAAGAGCGAAAAGGTCAGAAATAGTGCAAAATTCAGGCAATAAAATAAAATCTTAAATGGCAGGAAATAGTTTTGGAAAGGTATTTAAGATAACAACATGGGGAGAGTCCCATGGCAAAGCTATCGGAGTAATAATTGATGGCTGCCCGGCAGGGCTTCACCTAGACAAAGGGGATATACAAAAAGAGTTAGACAGGAGAAGAGCGGGGCAGAGTGAAGTGACATCCCCCAGGAAGGAATCTGATAAGGTTGAGATACTCTCCGGGGTCTTTGAGGGAAAGACCACAGGTACACCCCTCTCATTAATAGTGGAAAATAAGGATGTAGACTCTTCCGGATATAAGAGGTTTAAGGATCTCTTTCGTCCGGGCCATGCAGATTATACCTATCAGACAAAATACGGTATTCGGGATTTTCATGGAGGAGGGAGATCTAGTGCCAGAGAGACAGTGGGAAGGGTAGCCGCAGGGGCTGTAGCAAAAAAGGTGCTGGGATTAGAAAATATCAAAATAATGGGGTATACCCTGCAGATAGGCGATATTAAGGTAAATAAGATTGACCTGAGCGAGATAGAGAAGAATACAGTACGATGCCCGGACAGAGATACTGCAAAAGAGATGATAAAGAGTATACTAGAGATAAAAAAATCAGGTGATTCTATCGGTGGGATAGTAGAGGTGGTGGTTACAGGAGTGCCTGCCGGACTGGGAGAGCCTGTATTTGACAAACTGGATGGCGATATTGCTAAGGCCATGCTGAGTATAGGCGCGGTTAAAGGTATAGAGATCGGTGCAGGCTTTGAGGTAGCGACCCTGCCGGGATCAAAGAATAACGATGAATTTTATAATAATAAAGGGACTATTGCCACCAGAACAAACAATGCAGGGGGAATACTGGGCGGGATATCCACAGGTGAGGAGATCAAGATACGGATCGCCGTAAAGCCTACCCCCTCCATCTCAAAAACGCAGAGGACTGTCAATATAAAAGGTGAGAGTTCCACGATCGTCATCCATGGAAGACATGACCCATGTATCTGCCCCAGGATAATCCCTGTAGCTGAAGCAATGATGGCACTGGTACTCACAGACCATCTATTAAGAAACAAACTCGCCAAGCTGGCTTCTGATACCTAAACAGTTACATATTTTACTTTGTTCAGGCATTATGGGAATAGATGTATCAGGACTCTATATTCATATCCCCTTCTGTGTTAAGAAATGTGGATATTGTGACTTCGATTCCTATCTGTATGAAGAGAATATGGCTGACAGGTATGTCGATGCCCTGAAGAAAGAGATATATATCCACCTTAATGACTCTCCTATCATAGATTCAAAGATAATGAGCATCTTCTTTGGTGGAGGAACCCCCACTATTTTAAAGATCAGACAGTTGACAGATATCTTAAAATTGTGCAGGGACTCCTTTAGTCTCTCCGGGGATTGCGAGATTACCATAGAGGCAAATCCTGGCACAATTACACAAAATGGACTTGTATCATTAAGGAAGCAAGGATTTAACAGACTCAGTTTAGGCATACAATCCTTTAGTAATAGATTACTAAAGGAGATAGGGAGGGTTCATAATACCGATGATATCTACCGATCTATATCATGGGCCAGGAGAGAAGGGTTTAGAAATATATCGTTTGATCTCATATTCGGTCTTCCCGGTCAGACAATGAATGAATGGAAAGATACCCTGCTGAAGGCCATCGATCTCAAACCAATGCATCTATCCACGTACAACCTTACTATAGAGGAGGGGACACCATTCTATTATGAATTTAAAAATGGAAGACTGCCCCTCCCTCCTGAGGATGTTCAGGTAGAAATGTATGAGACCGGTATACAGATACTGAAGGATGCCGACTTTGAGCACTATGAGATCTCCAGTTTTGCCCGTCCTGGATGGAGATGCAGACATAATCAGATATATTGGAGGAATAAAGAGTATCTTGGCATCGGAGCAGGTGCAGCATCGTATATAGATGGCTATAGATATCGCAATAAGGGCAATCCAGAGGATTATATTGAGGATGTAACAGCGGGGAAGCTACCTTTGGAGGGTGAAACACTTAAGAATGAAACCTTGATTGATAAAAAAAGGATTATGGGAGAATATATTATGCTTGGTCTGAGGATGCTGGATGGGATCAATCTTAATCGGTTTGAGGAATATTTCGGCATAAGGGCTCTGGATGTCTATCATTCAGTTATCCCCCGGTTGATCAAGGAAAGGTTTCTCTTGCTGGAGGATAACAGTTTGAAATTAACACATCATGGGATCATTTTTTCTGACCAGGTATTTCAAGATTTTTTGTAACTACTCAGGTGGATAGTCTATAGGTATTTAGCTAAATAGTGAGGAAGAAATATGCGAGATCATACAAATAAGGGAATTGCATTATCAATTCGGCCTGTCGAAGCGTTTAGAATACTTGCATGAAA
>QIDP01000181.1 GCA_003229375.1 Nitrospirota bacterium | reverse complement strand
GGGCAAGATGACCATTCAGGGAGGGTTTTAAATGAACAGTAATGCACGATTATCTAAACTGTTATCATACTTTTAGGGTAACTATTCAGGTTTCCCCCTTTGGAAAAGGGGGATTAAGGGGGATTTTATAATTATAAGTTCTCCAAATCCCCCCTCACCCCCCTTTGCTAAAGGGGGGGATGAATATAGCTGAATAGTTACATTATTTTTTTGAATTGGTATCAGTAAGTCTTTATGGATCAGTAAGTCTTTATGGATTTTATAGTTCAAATGGCTCAATATTACCCGGATAATATGGCAGGTCTATTGGTGTAGACATTAATCCTGCAAGCTTACCCCTGTCAGTAATATTTAATATCATGTTCATGATATCACTCCCATATATATGTCCCAGTCCACCCTTAGAGACCGGCCTTTCGCCAAATTCATTAACATCATCAACCCTTATACCATTACCACAGATTACGACAGGTACCGGTTCACCTGAATGGATGAGGGCACCGGAACTGGGTGTAGAATGATCCGAGCCCACAATCATGATTATGTCATCCCTGTCAATGAACTCATCTAAGGCAAATCCCATTGCCCTATCAATATCCTCAATGGTCCTCACCTTATTTATAGGCCTTCTGGTATGAGCCGCAGCATCTGGTCTCTTTGTATGTACATGAATAAAATCAAATTCGCTCAGGGAATCCCTTGCAATAATCAATCTCTCTCTTAAATCCCTATATGCAGAATCACTATCTTTTACCTTCCTGCATGATAAGCCAATCTCCCTGGCAAGTCCCCAATATAATGGAGATGATGCAATAGATAACCCCTTCATTCCGTATTTTTTATCAAATGGTATGATAGATTTCTTGCGGCCTGGCCTCTGAGTTATTATGGTTACCCGTCCGGTCTTATCATCTATATGGTTATAAGCCCAGCGAATATATCTGTTGAGCGCCTCTGAAGTAGTCCCGGCCCGTTGCCTATCAGCAGCATCTTCGTATGGCTGGACCTTGATTATGGGTAATCCCTCAAACATAGGATCAGAATCTGTGATCTCATGACTGACATCACCGGTGAGTACAAGGATACCTTCTGTCTTTCTTGTATGATGAAATCTTAAGCATATACCATTAAACTGAAAATTACCCACTAAAGAGGTTAATCGCTCACACTCCTCATATGTCAGGTTTGACCGATCCCTTTTAAGATATAGATGTCCATCCCTTTCTTCAACATCTGCAAAATGTGCCAGACATACGACATCATTATTGTCAAATGGGATGCCCTCTCCGGAGGCCTCTATAATTCCCCTCCCGGGAAAGTCATAGAGATCATAGCCAAATATCCTGAAATGCGCTATCTCACTCGACGGGCATATCCCTAATGACAAGGGATGGTAAAGACCATTTATACCTATGCTAGCTATCTTATCAAGATTTGGCGTCCCGGCATACTCCAGAGGTGTTTTATTATCAAGCTCGTGCTGTGGCCTATCACCCAGACCATCAAGGATAATGAGAATTGTCTTCATGGGATATTGTTCTATATTTTATTTTTTTTAAAGGTAAATGTCCCAAAAATCTTTTTAATCTCTTCCTTTTCAGTAATAAATTTATCAGGATCAATCACGGCTGATATTATTATAATTGTTTTATTGTCGAAAAAATAATAACTAATATATTTAGAACCCCTTATCTTATAAATAGATTCTATCCCCTTTTTATTTGCCAAAAGAATCTCTTTTGGTTTCTCTTCTACCTTGATATACGGATTTCTCTGAATATACTTAACATAATCCATAGCACTATTTATCTCCGGATTTGACATGTAGTTTGTAAGAATAGAGATATTCGGTGTGTTGCTGCCAGACTTTCTCATAAAAAACCCTACCAGTTGTATTTCTGAGGTTTTATATCTTAATTTACGATTATTGAGTTCAAATTGAGGGGCATTACCCCAATTTGGCGGTAAAATGAGCGAAAATTCAAAATGCTCCTCTTTTAGCATATAATCTCTACCATATAAAATAATATTTTTTTCTTCTTTATCTGTTTTACTAATATGGTTATGGTTATGAGTTTTATCAGATACCTCTTTTTGGTTTTGTTTTGTACCGCAACTAAAAGATAAAGAAAGTATAATGATAATTTGGAATATAAAGACTATATTTTTTTTAAATGAATGCAATTACCTTTTCCTTTTATAAAAAAGATCTCTAAATCCGAGGCGCAGCAAGCTAAGATAATACCTAATACTAATTCCTGATTATTCTATTGGTGCCGAAGGGGGGACTCGAACCCCCACGGAGTTACCCATACGCCCCTCAAGCGTACGTGTCTACCAATTCCACCACTTCGGCATTAGCTAAAAAAGAGGCTTTCATACCCAAACTTGAGTCAAATTTGGACGCTCTGAAGGGAATAAGTTTACAGAAATTAGTATTTAGCTATTCACTAACCGGAGCTTCTGAGGTTTGATCAACCTCTTCTGAGCGGGATTTTCCTTCTTCTGAACTATCTCCCTGTGATTCTGCCTCGGATGCCACTGGAATCTGAGCACCCTTCTCTGGCTCTACCTCTGTTTGCGTGGTAACTTCTTTTAGAACTATAGATGATTTGGCCATGCGAGAGGACAGAAATGCCAATGTCAGAGAGGTCAGCATAAAGACGATTGCGGCTCCGGTGGTAAGCTTACCCAAAAAACTCCCTGCCCCTCTTGCTCCAAAGATCGTCTGGCTGGATCCACCAAATGCTGCCCCCATAGATGCACCTTTACCGGTCTGTAATAAGACGATAAAGATCAATGCCAGACCTACAATTATATGAATAACAGTTAATGCTATATACACTTTATAATGCTCCTCTTATAATCTGTATAAAAGATCCTGAATCAAGACTGGCGCCGCCAACAAGGGCCCCATCAATATCGGATTCAGACATCAGTTCTGTTATGTTTGAAGGGTTAACACTCCCCCCATACTGGATCGTAATGGAAGAGGCTATTTCATCTCCAAACATCTCTTTTATGGTATCTCTTATAAATATATGCACCTCATTTGCCTGGGACGGAGTAGCTGTCTTCCCTGTACCGATTGCCCAGACAGGTTCATATGCTATAACAACCTGTTCCATATCCTTTTGACCCAACCCGTTAAGACCATCTCTAATCTGTGTTCCTATCACAGAAAATGTCGTTTCATTTTCTCTCTCTTCCAGGGTTTCCCCTACACATACTATAACAGACAGATCATTTTTTAGTACCGCCTTTATCTTTTTGTTGACCGTCTCATTGGTCTCGTTAAAATACTGCCTCCGTTCAGAATGACCTATTATTGTATATTTACAACCAACATCTTTTAACATCACCGGAGAAATTTCTCCAGTATATGCCCCTTTATCTTCCCAAAATACGTCTTGTGCCGCAAGGAGGATATTGCTCCCTTTAATAATATCATTAATAACACTTAACGTGGTAAAGGGCGGGCTTACTACTATTTCTATACTATCATTTATCCCCTGAACAGCCTCTTTTAACTCATTGACAAGAGATAGAGACTCTTCAATTACTTTATTCATCTTCCAGTTACCAGCGATTATTCTCTTACGATTCATATTTAATTACCTACACCTATTAACCACAGAGAACACAGAGTTTATTGTAACCGTTCACGGTTTGAAATTGGAAATTGGAAATTTGTGTTGGAAATTTGTGTTATCATATTTTTGTGCTGTTGATAAACGCATTCAACTTTGGACCAAGTTTTTCAATTACTATTTGGTATTTTGATTTTTTTCAAATTTCAAATTTCAAATTTCAGTGTTCTGTGAACGCTTACAGTTTATTTTTCTCTGTGACCTCTGTGGTGAATTATACCTATTCCTTCTTATCGGTCAGTGCCTCTACTCCAGGCATCTTCTTCCCTTCTAAAAGCTGAATAAATGCCCCTCCGCCAGTAGAGATATAGGAGATCTTATCAGATTCACCTGCTCTGTGGACCGCTACATCTGTATCTCCTCCACCTACGATCGTCAATGCATATGAGTTTGACACTGCATGAACCATGGCGAATGTCCCCCTGCTAAAGGCATCCAATTCAAATACCCCCATAGGGCCATTCCAGATGATTGTCTTTGCATCATGAAGGACCTCTGAAAATAATGTAGTGGTTGCGGGTCCAATATCCAGGGCCACCCAGTCAGAGGGTATTTCCTGGGCTGGAACCACCTTGCTTTGTGCCCTTGCATCGCACCTCTCTGCAACTACAAAGTCTACCGGGAGATAAAATTTTACCCCTTTCTCCTTTGCCTTTTTCATAATCTCGGGCACCTCATCCAGCATGGTATCTTCAACAAAGGATGCACCGACATCATTGCCAAGTGCCTTCAAGAACGTACATGCAAGTCCTCCTCCCAGGATTACCTTATCTACTT
Source organism: Nitrospirota bacterium (assembly GCA_003229375.1). Classification (GTDB taxonomy): domain Bacteria; phylum Nitrospinota; class Nitrospinia; order SZUA-224; family SZUA-224; genus SZUA-224. Next base: position 35,032 of record QIDP01000181.1, on the reverse strand, counting down.
TTTCCTCAAGATTCTTTATAACCCCTATCTTCCCGGATGCCTTGGAACCACCTAATATTGCTACAAAGGGTCTCATTGGATCTGATACCGACCTGTTGAAGTAATCTATCTCCTTTTTCAGTAGAAATCCGGCCGCGGCTACCGGCACGTATTTGGCTATACCGGCTGTCGAGGCATGGGCCCTATGCGCTGTCCCAAAGGCATCATTTATGTAAATATCTGCCAAACCTGCAAGTTCTCTTGCAAAACTATCATCGTTTTCTGTCTCCTCCTTATGAAACCGCAGATTTTCCAGGAGTAAGACATCCCCATTTTCCATCTCCTCTACAAGTTCTTTTACCTCAGGACCTATACAATCCTCAGCCATCTTTACCTTCTTGTCAAGGAGTCTCTGTAATCTCTTTAATATCAGATTGAGACTCATATTTGGAGCCACTCTTCCATTGGGTCGTCCAAGGTGAGAAGCGAGAATTACCTTAGCCCCTTCATCAATAGCATAGTTTATACTTGGAAGCGTGGCCTTAATACGGGTGTCATCCGTTATGTTTCCATATTGATCAAAAGGGACATTAAAATCTACCCTGATAAGACATCTCTTACCTCTCAAATCGATATCTTCTATAGTCAGCTTATGCATACCGAACCCCCTTCATATCGAAACTCTATAATCCCTTCTCTCCTATAAAGATGGCCAGGTCTCTCACCCTGCAAGAATAACCCCACTCATTATCATACCACGATAGAATCTTTACCATCTTCTCCCCGATTACCTTGGTTAATGGACCATCAACGATTGAAGAACTCGAATTGTCATTAAAATCTACTGAAACGAGCGGCTTATTACAAAATTCCAGAATCCCTTTCATCTCATTCTGCGATGCCTTCAGGAGAGAACTATTCACCTCATCTGCTGTAGCATCATTCTCAAGCTCAGCCACAAGGTCTACTATAGAGACATTAGGTGTCGGGACCCTGATTGCCATTCCATCCAACTTCCCTTTCAGTTCGGGTAGAACCAAAGAGACAGCCCTGGCAGCCCCTGTGGTAGTAGGTATCATCGATTGACATGCTGCCCTTGCCCTTCTCAGATCCGTGTGAGGCAGATCAAGTATCCTCTGGTCATTGGTATATGAGTGTATTGTTGTCATAAGCCCCCTCTTGATACCGAAATTATTCAGTAATACCTTGGCAATAGGAGCCAGACAGTTTGTCGTACAAGAGGCATTTGATATGATATGATGAGTTTCCGGATTATAGTCTCCATCATTGACACCCATAACCATTGTAATATCCGGCTCCTTAGCAGGGGCGGATATAATTACCTTTTTGGCCCCGGCCGCCAGATGCTTAGAGGCATTTTCTCTGTCCACAAACAGACCTGTTGACTCTATAACAATCTGAACACCTAACTTCTCCCAGGGGAGCTGAGCAGGATCCTTGATAGCGAGTATCTTTATCTCCTTGCCATTGACTACTACTGTATCACCTTCGGCCTTCACCTCGGCACCGAGAGTGCCGTGAACACTGTCATATTTGAGTAGATGGGCAAGTGTGCCGGCATCGGTGAGGTCATTTATTGCCACAAATTCCAGATTGCCCGCCTCAAGTGAACTCCTGAGGATATTTCTTCCTATCCTCCCAAAACCATTGATCCCTATCCTAATACCCATTTATATACCTCCTTATAACAATAAGTTTAATTACCATCGGCTACAGCCGATGAACTATCTAAATTGAAAAATTAGTATACACCCCCTGAGGAAAATAAGTCAACCCCTTTCTTGCAAAGGAAAAATCCCAAGTGAGGAAAATATATCCCAACATACCCTATGTTCACCGAGCTTGCTGAAATTTTGGGGTGAGCCTTAAAAATCACTTATAAAATGTGCTGCGTATGTGCGGACATGTTTTCCGTTTAATATGTGAAACCTCCTGATTTTTTCTATTGTTTGCAGGGAAAACCGTTGTAAAGGGATATACACCAAACTTTTTTTATATTGACGGGCCAGCCTCCGCCAGCTCAGGGGAGGGTGTTTAGGGGATATAACTGCAACATGCCTTTCTTTGGAATAAAACAATGCAGCGGCAAGGAGGCGTTCTTCAAGGGTCCTGGCAAAATCAAAGCGGGGGTCCTGCCAAATATTTACAATATATCGCGGGGGGAACAATAAAAAGAGTCCTCCATATGTTGACTCGGCAATCCCGGGTCCTATCATATTATCCGGATATGGTGTAGCATAAAAACATAGGGTTGATTCAGCCTTGTGTTCTGCATACCAGGTTTGCTGCCAGTTGTATTTTTCAGGATCAGGGTTTATCTCAAATATAAGTACGATAACCTCTACATTTCCTCTTGCAGGCGGGATCTCTTTCACATAGATATCCCCTTCATACCAGTGCCTTAAGGTATCCCTTATATCTATTCCATCCTTTACCGACGTGGTAAATTTTTCTGTGCGTACGAGGTCGGCTCCTATCAAGGCCTTTGCCTGTTCCCGTACATGGAGATTAAAGCTTTCGATCTTCTGATCCTCAATCGGCCACGAACACTGTCCAAAGGGATCCCAGAGGAATTTCCATAACTTCTGTTTTTTAATCTCCGGTTTTGGTTTTAGATGAAGGGTACGCCATGAGATTGCAGGACCGGATAATCTGTTTTTCATCCGGACCACACCACTCTCAGGAAGCTCTCCCTGACCAATACCCATTAAAACCTCCCGGAGATTATTTTTGTCTCTCTGGTAAGGATATGCACGGGCTGTCTCCATTAATGAAATGGCAAAACCGTCACCGCCTATCTGCTTTGCAGCAGTGACGAGTGTATAGATATCAGGCGTCATTCTCCTTTCCAGAAGTGTCAGGTTTCTTACATACTTCATATAGATATTAAGCACCTGCAGGGTAAGGGAGTGGTACTTTAGATCATATTTTTTTATCCATCTATTTCTTGCCTCAATAATAATCTCCTTTACTCCATCTATAGAAAGATATGTATCAGAGGCCAATTCCTGCCGTCTTTTCTCATAGAGATAGGTGATATATGGAAGTTCACCGAGTACAAAATATAGGGTATTTTCTTTGACAGAATATAGTCCGGGTGTTTGAGTAAATATCTCATGGTCTTCATATGGAAGCCTTTGATTATAAGAATCCCTTATCCAGGGCCAGTCAAGAACAGAACATAAAAAGAGTATTTTATTGAATTGAAGCTCCAGGAGATGCAGTTGAAAAGACATCCACCGTATTCTCTTTTCCTGCCGGCTTCCCTGTTGAGGAGGGGGAATCGCCGGGAGTATAGCTGCTGAGAATTTTTCTATAGATACCTTTTTTAATGCATAGGCATCCGGTAATGTTGTCTGTAGCGGTTCAAAGTTAGAGACTTCCCTGTCTATATATGCACACGGGATATTTTCCTCAAGGGCAATCCTTATCCCCATTATTACGGGCTGACATGGGTCAATCGGAATGTAGCTATATACCGGTTTGGGATATACATCTTCTTCGAGAGCGGCTAACGTAATCTGCGGGAAAAGACGTACTCCATGTTCCACTGACTCCTTAAATGAGGGGGGGATACACACTGCAAGGCAGTCAAAGGACTCGTTTAGCATCTTTTGTCTTACAACTTGAGCAAAATTCCCGCTGCCATGAATTAAGGGAAGTACTTTAATTTTGTCACTTATTGATAAAAAGTGAGTTGTTTCAGCAGGCATCATATCTCTTTATCAGGATGAAGGGGATTGTCACCCTCAAAGAAAAAATCACCTAAACCGAGAGGGATATCGTATTCCCCGATGCTCTTTTTCTTCTTTTCAGCAAGATTTTCAAGGTCAAGCGCCTCATCTCCCAATACATTTTTTAATGATTCTTTCCATATCTTATCACGGGACAAAGGATGATCAGAGTCCTGTGCCAGTCGCTTCAATGCGTATTGAAGTACATGCATACCATCCCTGGGAGAAAAGTCCAGATTAAGTTCGTGCGACTTTTGCAGAAAACCTACGATTAATTGAAGCATCTCCTCTTCTGCAAATGGGAGATGATACTGAAGTATTGCCTTTTCTTCCTCTCTCCCTGGGAACCCTATAGAGAGGGTAGGCTGGATCCTGGAGAGTATATAATCCGGTATCTCAAAAGTGGATTCGTCTTCATTCATGGTTACGCAGCATCTGAATTCTTTATGGGCGTGTATGGTAATTCCTGCCACAATGGATTCGACATAACGTCTATAGTCAAGAAGAGGTGCAAGCGATGCCCAGCTCTTTTCATTCATCCTGTTCCCTTCATCAAGGACGCATATTCCATCTGTAAGCATTGCACTTACAAGAGGAGAGGCATGATAGACTATTTTCCCTGACTCGGAAAGGACCGGCGTTATAAGAAGGTCCTCCGGTCTGGTGTCACTCGTGCATTGAAATATATACAGCGGCTGTTTTCTTATACGGGCGCCTGCCATTGCAAGGGTTGTTTTCCCTATCCCGGGTATGCCGGTTATCCTTGGTGAAAGAGGCAGGTCCTTTTCATCAACAACAAGCCAGCAGGCTAAAAGTTGCTTTAATATCTCTCCCTGACCGATCCACCTCCCTTCACTCGTATCCGGATGACTTAGATACAAATGGACCCCTTCAACTAAAATACCATTTTTCCCTTTTTTATTTTCCATTTTATCCTCTTAATTAATAATTTTTCTTTTTTTAGATTAAACAATTTCTTCAAAAAAATCAAATTTTTAATATTGGGATTGTAAAGGAGTGAATAGAAAAGTTGCGAAACAGGTAATATTGTGATAAATTTCTAATATTAAGTGTATTATTATAGAGAGGTGGTATCTTGTTAATGAAGCGTCTTAGAATAGGTATGGTGATACCTGTACTACTCCTGTTATTGCCAATAGCATGTGTAACAAGCAGAGGGGTAAGGGTGTTGTTAGAGAGGGGAAACCATCATTACAAAATGGGGGAATACAACAGTGCTATTGAAAGTTATAATCGGGTAATTGCTGTAAATCCTAATATGGCAGAAGCTTATTACAATCGCGGGAATGCCTATTATGATAAAGGTCAATATGATATAGCAATTGAGGACTATAATAGGGCTATTGTAATAGACCCTGATGATGCAGAGGCTTACAATAATAGAGGGTCTGCTTATTATATAAAAGGCCGGTTTGATAAGGCAATTGATGATTATCATAAGGCTATCACCATAAACCCGACTTATGCCAGGGCCTACTACAATCAGGGGATTGTCTATGAAAAGAAAGGCCAGCCTGACAATGCGATAGAGTGTTACAATAAAACTATTGTCATAAACCCGACTTATGCCAGGGCCTATATCAGCCGGGGAAATATATATTATAACAAAGGCCAATACAACAAGGCGATAAAGGATTATAATAAGGTTATTGCCGTTGCCCCGGGTATTGCCATAAACCTGAAGCTTGCTAAATCCTATGGTAATCGCGGAATTTTTTATTATAGTAAAGGTCAATATGATAAGGCGATAGAGGATTATAATAAGGCTATTGCCATTGATCCGAATTATATAGAAACCTATGGCAACCGGGGTGTTGCTTATTATACGAAGGGCCAGCTCGAAAAGGCAATAGAGGATTATAATAAGGTCATTGCTGTTAACCCGAATCTTGCCGAGGCCTACAACAATCGGGGGCTTGCCTATTATGCCTATCATACAAAAGAACAGCTCGACAAGGCAATAGAGGATTATAATAAGGCTATTGCCATAAACCCGGACTATGCCGGGGTCTACAATAATCGGGGGCTTGCCTATGCTATGTCGAATAACAAGGTAAAGGCGCTTTCTGATTTTCAAAAGGCCTGTGACATGGGTCTTGAACGGGGATGTGCTAACCTCACTAAGGTTTTAAAGAATTTATAGGGCTCGCTGTAGATGAAAATCAGTGCTGCGGTGTTGCGGTGCTGCGGTTGGGGAATAGCTGAAATGAGTCTCGATGGGTGGGTGGCATGGATAAACTTGTTTGTCCGTGCTCTTGTGGAACAGTGAGGATTTTCAGAGGAAAGATGTTTTTCAGATTATTTTTGCTATTTACTTTGCTTCCTGTTATTGAACTTGCTATTCTCATTAAAGTCGGTACCGTCATTGGTACATTAAATACCATAACCCTGGTTATAGGAACCGCTGTGGTCGGGTCATTCATGGTAAGAAAAGAGGGGATCGGGGTTGTTTACCGATTTCAGAGGAACATGCGGGAGGGAATCTTCCCGGCCGAGGAACTTATTGACGGGGCCATGGTCCTGGTAGCAGGTGCCCTTTTGGTGACCCCTGGTTTTGTTACTGATATCATTGGTTTTCTTCTTGTTTTTCCTGTATCCAGGAGAAGGATAAAGATATTGGTAAGACGCCATATCGAAAAGAAGATATCTTCCTCTATTAATATCCACACGAGAAGATTTTAAGCCCTTATTACCAATTTTAACTTGTTTGTACTGAAGTTATAGGGTAATATAATTCCCTGAATTATGTTATTAAAAACGTTTTCGATAATTTGCATAACCCTTTTTATTGTCAATATAGCCGGCTGCAGCCTGAAGAGGATGGTTATCAGGTCAACCGCCTTGATCCTTGATGACAGTATTGCTGCCATAAATGAGGAGCAGGACATGATTATGGCAGAACAGGCAATACTATCGAACATGAAGATGCTGGAAGGGCTTATAAAGGGCGATCCGGATAACAGGAAACTACTTCTCCTTGCTGCACAGGGATTCAGCAGCTATGCATTCGGTTTTGCAGAGGAGAGTGATCCGGAGAGGGCAAAGATATTCTATAACAGGGGAAGGGATTATGGTCTCAGAATATTAAAAAAGGACAAATATTTTTCTGAGGCATTGGAAAAAGGTGCAGAGGGGTTTAAGGATTCATTAAAGGGGTTTGGCAGGGATGATATTCCTGCACTTTTCTGGACCGGTTATAGCTGGAGCGGCTGGATCAATCTTAATAAGGACTCCCCTGAGGCGATAGCTGATATTGTAAAGGTGGAGTACCTTATGAATAGGGTACTAGAGCTAATAGAACGGCTATTGCAAGATGAAGGAATAATACCGGGAGATGGTATATCTCTACAGGAATTAAAAGAGTATCTTAGCACTCACCCTAAGAAAAGGGACAGGATATTAACTTATAATGAGGGGTATTATTATTGGGGTAGTCACCTCTTTTTAGGGGCATATTATGCAGGACGCCCAGGAATGCTGGGGGGGGATACTGAAAAGGGAAGATCACATTTTGAGATATGTATCGAGATTACCGGTGGGAGGTTTCTCATGACCTATGTCCTTTATGCCAGATTTTATGCTGTTCAGGTACAGGACAGAGAGTTTTTCGAGGAGCTGTTAAATAAAGTTATAGACACACCCGGTAGTGTACTGCCAGAACAGAGACTTGCCAATGAGATAGCAAAGACAAAGGCAAGGAGGCTGCTGGAGAGGGTTGAAGACTTTTTTTAGGAGAAATAGATTGAAGAAGATTATTATAACTTTATCCTGTCTTTTATTCCTGCATACAGGAGTAGTATATGGGGCAGGGGATAAGAAGTTTGTGATCAAGTTTGCTACCCTGGCCCCGGAAGGTACTACATGGCTGAATGTCATGAATGATCTCAATAAGGAAATCCAGGAAAAGAGCAATGGAAGGTTAAAATTCAAGATATATTCCGGTGGAGTAATGGGCGATGAAAAGGATGTAATAAGAAAGATGCGGTTAGGCCAGATTCAAAGCGCTGGATTTACAGGGGTTGGATTGGGCACCATCCTCCCCGAGGTCAGGATTATGGATCTCCCATTTCTCTTCAAGGATTACGATGAGGTAGACCATGTATGTAACAGACTGTATGAGAGGTTCTCAACAGCATTTGAAAAAAAGGGATATGTATTGTTAGGATGGGCCGAGGTGGGTTTTGTCCACATATTTTCCCGGAAACCTATACGCTCACTAGATGACATGCGGGATGTTAAGATGTGGATGTGGCAGGGGGACCCCCTTGCCAGGGCAATGTTTGATGCCTTTAATCTGACCCCGCATCCCCTCTCTGTGACCGATGTCCTCCTTTCGCTCCAGACAAAGCTCATAGATACTGTCTATATATCGCCGTTAGGGGCGATTGCCATGCAGTGGTTCACTAAAGTAAAATATATGTCCGGCATGCCGATAGCAGATGCCATGGGCGGGATATTGATTACTAAGAGATTCTATGATAAGTTGCCTGCGGATCTTCAGTTGATATTAAAGGAGACTGTAAGCAGACATATGGTCAGACTGATAGACCTAACCCGTAAGGATAACAATGAATCGATAGAGATAATGAAAAAGAGGGGGATAAAGGTGGTACCGGTGCCGGATGAGATAGAGATGAAAAGATTCCTCAAGACCGGTGAGGAGGTGAGGAACAAACTAGTTAATAATCTCTATTCCAGAGAGGTGCTTAATGAGGTACTGAAGGCAATTGATGAATACAGGATGATGAAAAAGAGGTAAAAGGATGAAGATATTGAAGGGAATCGACGATATCTTAGCCAGGATTGAAACTGTACTATTGATTTCTCTCCTCACCTTCATGATTAGCCTTGCTTTTCTCGAAGTTATACTGCGTAATCTCTTTTCATACGGAATCGTATGGGGTGACATATTCTTAAGATATCTTGTTATATGGATAGCCCTCTTAGGGGCATCATTAGCCACAAGAGAGGGAAGGCATATAAATATTGATATCATATCAAGGTATCTCTCCTGGAGATGGAAGACACTGACAGAAGTAGTAGTTAACATAGTCTCTGCCACTGTATGCATCTTTCTGTCAGTAGCAGCCTGGAAATTTATCACAGATGAATGGCAGAGTGGCGGAATCCTCTTCAACAATATTCCTGCATGGATTATGGAGATCATCCTCCCATCAGCCTTTATCCTTATCACCTTTCGGTTTATTATTCGTGCAATAGAAGGGATTATTGCTTTATCTAAAGGTAATTCATCATGACCATCCTCTTTGGATTAGCTGTTCTGCTCCTGGCCCTGCTGGGTACACCGCTCTTTGTGATCATATCTGCCATAGCCATGGTGTCCTTTTACGGGATAGATATAGACTCATCCGTGGTAATGGTAGAGATGTACAGGATGGCAACCGCGCCTACACTTATTGCCATCCCGCTCTTTACCTTTGCAGGATATGTTCTGGCAGAGAGTAATGCCCCTAAGAGACTGACAAATCTGGCAAATGCATTCCTGGGATGGATGCCGGGCGGACTTGCGGTTGTGGCGCTTGTCTCCAGCGCATTCTTCACTGCATTTACAGGTGCCTCGGGTGTAACGATCATAGCCCTGGGAGGTCTCCTCTACCCTATCCTGTTAAAAGAGAAATACCCCGAGAGATTCTCCCTCGGTCTCCTCACATCATCAGGCAGCATAGGACTCCTCTTCCCCCCCAGTCTCCCTATTATACTCTACGGCCTTGTAGCCAAGGTCAGTATTGATAAACTCTTTATAGCCGGGATACTCCCGGGCATCATGCTGGTTACTTTTGTCTCCATCTATAGTATAAGGAAGGGTCTTTATGAACTGGTGCCGAGGACAGAGTTCAGGATAAACAAGGCATACAGGGCCCTCAGGGATTCAATATGGGAGATTCCCTTACCCTTTCTTATATTAGGCGGTATATACGGAGGGATCTTTACTGTCACAGAGGCCGCTGCCATTACAGCATTCTATGTAATCATTGTTGAGGTCTTTATTTACAGGGACATCAATCTCTTCAGGGATCTGCCGCAGATTATGCGTGAGAGTATGCTGCTGATCGGCACCATACTTATTATATTAGGAACAGCAATGGGTCTTACAGGCTATCTAATAGATCAGGAGATCCCGATGAAGCTACTAGATTTCATGAAGTTATATATTACAAGTAAGTTGGCCTTTCTGATGCTATTGAATATTTTCCTCCTTATCGTGGGGTGTATGATGGACATATTCTCGGCTATCATAGTAGTAGTACCCCTTATCATCCCTATTGCCATGAGCTTTGAGGTGGATATGGTGCACCTCGGTATAATATTCCTGGCAAACCTGGAGATAGGTTACTCCACACCGCCTGTAGGGATAAATCTCTTTATCTCCAGCTCACGTTTTGAACAACCGGTGATCAAACTATACAGGGCAGCACTTCCATTCCTGATGATACATCTTACCGGCCTTATGATCATAACATATTTCCCCTGGCTTAGCCTGTTCCTCGTAAGGCTATTTACAGGTGGTTAACGCAAATTAGGAAGTACGCCCCCGCCCAATTACCCTTGACATACTCGTTCTGCTCATTCATAATGCTTTTAAAGGTAAGGTCATATAATTTTATGTTTTTACAATATAATAGTATTGCAGAAAACTAAATACAGAAAATTTCAACGGCAACTCCATCACTATTATGCAAACAAAGTAATCCTTGTTATACTTTATCTATGGAATTTGAATGGGACCCAAACAAGGCAGTAAAAAATATTAAAAAACATGGAGTCTCATTCAATGAAGCTGCAACGGTCTTTGGTGACCCTTTATCTACGACATTTCCTGATCCTGATCATTCAATTCAGGAAAGCAGATTTATTATCATAGGGTTGTCAAGATCAGGAAGAGCACTTGTTGTTGCACATACATACAAAAAAATCGCGTACGCATTATAAGTGCTCGAAAGGCAACACGCCATGAAAGGAAATATTATGAAGAAGAAAGGTGACACAAAATCAGATGATGACCTTAAAGCTGAGCACGACTTCTATAAGTTAAAAAGTGGTGTCAAAGGCAAATATGCAAAGCAGTATCATGCAGGTACTAATTTAGTGCTGTTAGCACCAGACGTAGCACGAGCTTTCCCCACTGATGAAGCAGTAAATGAAACCTTAAGGCAATTAATCAAGATAGCCAAAGCTCGAGTAGGTCATTCTCATTGAACTAAAATACTTAAAATTTAACCCCTGGCCGCCGGTTGTCAATCATAAACTACCTCCTTTTTGTCGGAAAGACGATTATAAGTTCTCAAAATCCCCCCTCTTTGCTAAAGGGGGGGAGAATAGCTGAATAGTTACCTTTTTAAATTAAAATACTTGACAATACATATAAATGTATAAATGTTATATGTTAATATGTTATATGTTAAAAAAGTAGGATTTTTGGTCCAGACAAATAGGACCAGGAATGAAAAAAGAAGCATTTTCAAATGAAATTTAATATTCGTAAGAAGATACTGGCAGGATTTATGGTGGTTATACTTTTGTTTGTAGGAACAGCGGTATATGCTGTTATCAGCAGTTCAAATATCATGAGCTTTGCAAATAATTTGAAGGAAAAGACCTACCCTGCACTGGATAAGACCAATTTCTTGATAGACTATCTAAGACAGGTCAGGGAGTCTCTCATAAATGCCGTAGTTGATTCTGATGAAGATCAAATAAAAACCTCACAGGACGCATATAATAATTTTATCATAAACATGAGAGAGCTTCATGACATGACAGGAGATCAAGCATTAAATGAGATTGAGAAGTTGTTTGCATCATATTTTGAAAAAGGTAAGTCCGTGGGCTATGGTTCAGCAGATTGCCGCTGCTACAGAGCAGCAATCCTCGGCCGGGGAAGAGGTATCTTCCAGTATTGAGTCAGTGGCTAATGTAACTAAGCAGACTGCTGCCGGTGCCCGGCAGTCATCTAAGTCCAGTCAGGAACTAAGCAACTTAGCCGTAGAACTCCAGAATTTAGTTGGCGGATTTAAATTAAACGGTAGGGGGGCGATGCCTTAAGAGACTAAAATTTGAATAACATAAAAACCAAAGCTTATAATAAGTTAGATTTTCTCAAATTCTGTTTTTGACCGGGTCCTTAGATTATATCCGCAGTTAATATCCACTCAATAGAGAAGTTATTAGATTCATCTTTGTTTTTTGCCAGGGTATGTTGAACCAGGTAGACTTTCATAATAATTCACCCTCTTTTAATCTTTAAACAAATTTACCTATATCACAAGATATTCAACCTGGCAAGGACATTTTCCCCAGTTTCCCAAATTTTTGGCTTTGCAATCATTTGATTGCGATTTAATTATTGCTTGACAATAATTAAATTGTCTTCCTGTGTGGGCTTTGTGTTAAAAAAGTCCAAACCTTTTCCATTTCACCTTCTGTCTCCCACTTTTCACCTTATTAGGGATTGAACACTTTTTGTGGTACTTTTGCCTTTAGCACACCATATCTTGTGCCCGCTCATTTTTTTCAAAAAAAATCCATTTTTCTATTGACAAAAACATATCCGGATGTAATATTTAAGTGTCATAGAGTGTCATGAAGTGTCATGAGGTGTAGTAAGGTATAATATGCTTACATTTTCTGGAACCCATAATGTATTATTAGACGCAAAAGGTAGAATAAACCTGCCGCGCAAATTTGTAGAGATTCTCGATAATAGATATAATAACATACTGATGCTATTTAAAGAAGATAACTGTCTAGTTGCCTATCCCCAGAGTGAGTGGTTAGCAAATGAAGAGAAGGTCCTCAAACTTTCATCTATGAAGAAGGATGTTAGGGACTTTAAACGCCTTTTCTATTCAAGGGTTGAGGAATGCCAATTAAAACACGCTAGAATACTGATACCACCTTCTCTCAGGAAATATGCAGGTTTGAATAGAGAAGTAGTTTTAGTGGGGGTTTCAACTACAATTGAGATATGGAGTAAGGATAGGTGGGATGAGTTTATCACCGATAATGACAACAATTTTGAAGAGCTTGCAGAGAAAATGGCAGATATATGAGGATTAGATGGAAGGTATGCATATCCCTGTTCTGGTCAAAGAGGTGATAGATTTTCTTAGGTGTGAATCCTCCGGGGTCTATGTAGATTGTACAATTGGAGATGGTGGTCACTCATATGCGATCTTAAGCAGGAGTGCTCCCGGGGGGATGGTTGTGGGGATCGATCAGGACATCGAGGCCTTAAAATATGCGAAGGAGAGGTTATCCTGTTTCAAAGAGAGGGTTATTTTTATTCATGACAATTTTTGTAATATAAAGGAGATTCTTAAGAGGATTAATATATTGAAGGTAGATGGTATTCTTCTCGATCTTGGAGTGTCTTCCCGTCAGTTAGATTCTGCTGAGCGAGGTTTTAGTTTTTCTCATGACGCTCCCCTCGATATGAGGATGGATAGGAGGAGGGGTATTTCTGCTGCTGATCTTGTAAATGATTTATCGTTTAAAGACCTCCTGGGTATACTCAGGAGATATGGTGAAGAGAGATGGTCATATAGGATAGTAAAGGCAATAGTCAGGGAAAGGGAGGCTCATCCTATCAGGAGTACATCTCAATTAGCGGATATTGTTAAGTCAGTCATTCCGATTTCGTATCGTTCAAAGAAAATTCATCCTGCCACAAAGACCTTTCAGGCGTTGAGAATAGAGGTTAACAAAGAACTTACTGTCCTGGAAGAGGTACTCAGAGATGCGGTTGACCTGTTAAATCATGGAAGCAGGATATGCGTTATTTCATTTCATTCACTGGAAGACAGGATTGTGAAGGAAATTTTTAGGGGTATGGAGAGGGAATGTTCCTGTCCTTCAGAGATTCCTGTATGCATGTGCCGGGGGAAGAGAACACTCAGGGGGTTGACTAAAAAACCTGTTATACCCTCCGAAGATGAGATCTCTATCAATCCTAGATCCAGAAGCGCAAAATTGAGGGTTGCTGAAAGGTTGTAGGGGTAGACGCACCTGTATCTACCCTATTGATCGCAAAATTGAGGATTGCTGAGAGGATGTCAAGGAATTCATTTATATATCGTGCAAAACAGAAGAGGGATTTTAGAGAGATAGCAGCATATATGTTCAGCGTTCTGATCCTTGTCAGTGGAATGCTGTTTTATATATGGCCTCATGTGCGGATAATAAGAATGGGATATGAATTTGAGAGGTTAGAGAATATGCATCAGGCCATGATACAGACGAATAAGGTATTAAGGTTAGAGGTAGCGAGTCTTAAATCACTGGAACGTATTGAGAGGATAGCAAGAGAGAGACTGGGATTGACATTTCCTGATGATGATCAGATCGTTATCCTTATTAAAGAGAATAAATAAAATGACAAAGAAAGATACAAGAAAGAAGATACAAATCCGTATATATATTATTCTGACATTTATCTCTGTATGTTTCTTATCACTTATTGTTAAGTTGTATATCCTTCAGATAATGGAACATGAGAATTTATTAGAAAAATCAGAGGGACAGATTAAAAGGATATTTTATCATCGGTCGGACAGGGGAGCGATATATGATCGCAATCTCAGGGAATTAGCTGTCAATATCAAGGTGGATTCTGTTTATGCCAATCCAAAGAAAATCAAGAATCTAACAGATACTGCCCGGACACTTTCATCTATCCTGAATATTGACAGGAGAGAACTCTTGTCCAGATTAAGGAAAGGAAAGGGCTTTGCATGGGTCAAGAGAAAGATAATCCCGGAGGAATCAGTAAAGGTGAAAGAGGCAGGTATAAAGGGGATAGGATTCTTAAGAGAAAATAAGAGGTTTTACCCGAAGCGGGAATTGGCCGCCAGTGTAGTCGGTTTTGTAGGAATGGATAATAATGGTTTGGCGGGATTGGAGTATTCCTATGATGATTACTTAAGAAGGGATCGGGGAGAGGTAATCCTTGAAAAGGATGCATTAGGCCGTAGGGTAAACTTTGTAGCAAACAAATCTCTATTTCCTTTAAAGGAAGTTGATATTGTCCTGACAATCGATGAGGTAATACAATATATCGCTGAGGAGGAGCTTAAAAAGAAGGTAATAGAGACAGGGGCAGATAGCGGGGTGATCATTGTGATGGCGCCGGATACCGGAAATGTCCTGGCTATGGCAGACTACCCGGGTTTTAATCCTAACAGCTTTGGTCGTTACCAACCCTTCTTATGGCAAACCAGGGCGGTAGCCAATACCTATGAGCCAGGGTCCACATTTAAACTAATACTTGCCTCTGCTGCCCTGGAGGAAAAGGAGACGAGCAGCGATGATCTCTTTTTTTGTGAGAATGGAGAGATAGATGTGGGTGGTATTACCATCCATGATCATAAAAGTTATAAATGGCTGACATTCAAGGAGATAGTGGGAAAATCAAGTAATGTTGGCGCTATAAAGATTGCCCAGGAATTAGGTAAGGAGAAATTTTATAATTATATCCGCGGATTTGGATTTGGTTCAAAAACAGGGATAGGTATTCCGGGCGAAGCGATTGGTATTGTTAGGGATCCCGGGCATTGGTCAAAGGTATCAATAGGTTCCATCGCTATAGGACAAGAGATATCTGTTACGCCAATTCAGCTTGTTACTGCTGTATCGTGTATAGCAAATGGTGGCCTTCTCATGGAACCCAGGGTTGTCAAATCATTCATGAGGGATGGCGTGGTAGTGAGGGAATTTCCACCTAAGGTTGTTAGAAGGGTAGTGTCAGAGAGGACAGCTAGAGAGATGACAGATATCCTCAAATATGTTGTTGAATACGGGACAGGAAGACTTGCTATGTTAGAAGGATCTGATGTGGCAGGCAAGACAGGGACAGCCCAGAAGATAGATCCTGTAAGCAAGACATATATGAAGGATAAATTCCTTGCCTCTTTTGTTGGTTATTTTCCTGTTGATGATCCTAAGGTGGCTATGCTGGTGATGATTGATGAACCGAAAGAGATATTTTGGGGAGGGCAGGTGGCTGCCCCTGTGTTCAGAGAGGTGGCGCGTCGTGTCAGGAGGTATATGAATATTCCCTCGGATTCTAATAAGATATATAGATTTGCAGATAAGAGCTTAGGGGCTTCGCCCCAATTGGAATAATGGAATTGTGAATGATGGTGGTGCTGCGGTTAGGGGAATAGATGAAATGAAGTCTCTATAGGTGGGTGGCATGGACAAACTTGTTTGTCCGTGGGTTAGGCTGAAAAGGTGTTTTCAGGTGAAACGTTCATGCCGGCCAGTATCGGCACAAAGGGGAATTAAAGTATAATTTAAAAATGGTTATGTTGAGGAGTTTACTAAAGGGAGTGGATATAATTGAGGTTGATAATGATGTTGATGAAGAGATTACAGGGATAGCCTATGATTCCCGCAAGACAGGAGATAGATCATTATTTGTTGCTATCAAGGGTTTTAATGTGGATGGACATGACTATATAGATGAGGTGATAAAGAGAGGCGCAGTTGCTATTGTCTCAGAAAGGCGTGTAAAGGATATTATCCCCGGGACAAAAAAGGTAACAGGTATTACCGTCTCTGATTCGAGGAGGGCATTGGCAGTTATTTCGAACAATTTTTACAGACATCCATCCAGGGAGATAAGGATTGTGGGTATTACCGGGACAAATGGGAAGACGACAACCTCTTATCTCATACTCTCTATCCTTAAATCCTCAAGTTTTAAGGCGGGTGTTATCGGAACCATAGGGTACACCTTTGGGGATCGCAGACTGTCCGCTCCACAGACAACCCCGGAATCTCTTGATCTGCAGAGACTGTTCCGTGAGATGGCAGATGCTGGAACAGATTATTGTGTTTTAGAGGTCTCTTCCCATTCTCTGGAGTTAGACAGGGTCTTTGGTTCAGATATTGATATCGGTGTATTTATGAATCTTGGTCATGACCATCTGGATTTTCATGAGACCATAGAAGGTTACTTTCAGTCAAAGATGAAGCTTTTCTCTGATTATGATTTAAAGAGATGCATAGTCAATATAGATGATCAATGGGGCAGGGAGATAGTAAAGAGGGCATCAACAGAGATTATGACCTTTGGTATTAAGGAGGGAGATATTCGGGGAGAGGATATCGAGATATCTAAGGATGGAATCAGTTTTGTTGCATCGACCCCTATCGGGAAGACCTATATAGAGTCCGGTTTGGTAGGATATCATAATGTCTATAATATCCTTGCATCAGTGGCAGTAGCTATAAGTCAGGACATCAGCCTAAAGCAGATCAGGGAAGGGATTGGTCTTATGGGTGGAGTTCCGGGGAGGTTTGAGCCTGTTGATGAGGGCCAGGATTTTCTCGTGGTGGTTGATTATGCCCATACAGATGATGCCTTAAGAAATGTAATCATGTCAGCCAGGGGATTGACAGATAAGAGGGTAATTACAGTATTTGGATGTGGTGGTAATAGGGATAAGGAGAAGCGTCCGCTTATGGGAAAGGTGGCTGTTACACACAGCGATCTTACAATAGTTACATCAGACAATCCAAGAGGGGAAGAGCCCCGGAAGATTGTAAATGATATTGAGAGAGGGATAAAGGAGGTATCCGGGAGGGGAGAATACAGGGTGATCCTTGATCGGCGTGAGGCGATAGAGTGCGGAATAAATGAGGCGGGGCCCGGTGATATTGTTATTATTGCTGGCAAGGGACACGAGACATATCAGATTATTGGTGACACAAGGGTAGATTTCGATGATCGTGAGGTTGCGAAGGAGGTATTAAGGGAGAGGCATGGCTGAATTTAAGCTTGATGAGATACTTAAAGCTACAGACGGTGTGCTAATTCATGGTACAAATGGGGTTAACTTTTCCGGAGTCTCGATAGATTCACGTACTATTAATCCCGGTGAGTTATTTATATGTATTAAGGGGAATAACTTTGATGGACATGACTTTGTTCGGGAGTCGGTAAAGAAGGGTGCTAAAGGAATAATAATATCGAGGAAAGATATACTGGAGAAAAAGACGGGGTTTGCCGGCTCTAAAGATCAGGGATTGATTGTTCTACTGGTTAAGGATGGACTGGATTCCCTTCATGGGATAGCAAATTATCACAGGAAGAGATTTTCTATTCTGCTTATAGCTGTTACAGGCAGTAATGGCAAGACCATCTCCAAGGAGATGATAGCCTCTGTTGCTATGACAGGATTTAAGACATTAAAGAGTGAGGGTAATCTCAATAATCTTATAGGGCTGCCCTTGAGTTTGTTAATGCTAACCCCGCAGCATGAGGTTGCAGTGTTAGAAATGGGGATGAGCGCTGCTGGCGAAATCAGGAGACTCTGCAGGATCGCGGAGCCGAATATAGGTGTCATCACAAATATAGGGGATGTACATCTGGAACATCTCGGCTCTGTGGAAAAGGTAAAGGAGGCAAAGGCCGAGCTTGTAGATTTTCTGGGTACAGAGGATGTGGTCTCTCTCAATGCAGATGACCCGCTGGTTTTTGATATGGCAAAGAGGATGAGAGGAAGGGTGATAACCTTTGGTATAGATTCAGAGGCCACTGTCCGTGCACTTAATATTGATAATAGGGGGCTGTCAGGCTCTGACATCCTTCTCAGGGTAAGAGACAGTGAGTCTCCGGTTCACCTCACCATGCCGGGATATCACAATATCTATAATGCCCTATCCGCTGCTGCTGTTGGAAGTATTCTGGATATAGGAATAGATAAGATAAGAGAGGGGCTTGAGTCATTTAGAGGTATGCCGATGCGGATGGAGAGAATCGATACAGGGGGTATCATGATAATAAATGATACCTATAATGCCAATCCCGTGTCTATAGAGGCTGCTCTCAGGGTTATTGCAGATTCAGACCTTGAAGGTAACAGTTTTTTTGTTGCCGGCGATATGCTGGAGTTAGGCGAGGATAGTTATAGGCTTCATCGTGATATCGGGAGAAAGATTGCTGAATTCTCAATAGATTACCTTATAACAGTGGGTGAGCTATCGCAGTTGATAGCTGAAGAGGCATTAGCCGGGGGGATGGCAGAGGATAGTGTCCATGTCTGTAAAGATCATGAGGCTGCCTTCAGGATATTATCCGAAAGGCTGAAGCATGGAGACTGTGTATTAGTGAAAGGTTCGAGGGGGATGAAGATGGAGAAGGTGGTTGAGAGGTTGGTTCATTTGGAACAGGATTAGATATGCTCTATTATATATTATATCCATTACATGAAGTATATTCGGCATTTAATGTCTTCAAGTATATTACCTTCAGGACAGCCTATGCGGTCCTGACCGCATTCCTCATAAGCCTCTTTATAGGTCCGTGGCTGATAAGGAAGCTGAAGGAATATCAGATAGGTGAGAATATCAGGGAGGATGGTCCAAGGTCCCATATTGTAAAGACAGGGACACCTACCATGGGTGGGATATTGATTCTGATGGCCCTTTTTATACCTACCCTTCTATGGGCAGATATTAAAAATAGTTATATAATATTGATCCTTTTTTCTACCCTCGGTTTTGGACTTATCGGTTTTGCTGATGATTACCTCAAGGTGGTCAGGAAGAGATCTATGGGATTGGGTGCAAAGGAAAAATTTGCTGCCCAGATATTTATAGGTCTATGTATTGCAATAGTTATTATATACTTCATGCCTGAGAGGGCTTCTTATGCTACCAGACTTGGGGTCCCATTTTTTAAAAAGGTGATCCCGGACATCGGTCTCTTTTATATCCCTTTTGTGATGTTGGTGGTTGTAGGGGCATCCAATGCAGTAAATCTGACCGATGGGTTGGATGGCCTGGCCATCGGCCCGATAATAATTGCCACTGCTGCATATATGGCTATTATCTATGTGACCGGGCATTACAAATTTGCTGATTATCTGGATATACAATATGTGAAAGGATCCGGTGAGGTTACGGTCTTTTGTGGTGCTGTTGTGGGGGCAAGTCTGGGATTTCTGTGGTTCAATAGCTATCCTGCTCAGATGTTTATGGGGAATGTGGGATCCCTTGCATTGGGTGGGGCGTTGGGTACGGTTGCTGTTATCTCAAAGCACGAGCTCCTCTTAGTGCTCATAGGCGGAGTATTTGTAATAGAGGCGCTATCCGTGATTATGCAGGTGGCTTATTTCAAGCTCTCCAATGGTAGACGCATATTCAGAATGGCACCGCTTCATCACCACTTTGAGGAGAAGGGATGGGAGGAACCCAAGGTGATAGTGAGGTTCTGGATCATAGCTTTAGTATTAGCCCTGTTAGCTTTGAGTACATTGAAGTTGAGGTGATTTAAAGGAGTGCCTAAAGTGTCTAAAGTGAACTAAAGTTAAAAGATTATATTCCATTAACTTTAGGCACTTTAGTTCACTTTAGCTCACTTTAGGCACTTATAAACAAGCCACCACCTCTGGTGATGGTAATTTTACTATGGATTTATTAAAAAATAAAAGAATCACTGTTGTGGGACTTGCGAAGAGTGGTATTGCTGCAGCGAATCTCTTATCAGGGATGGGTTCAATTGTGACAATAACCGATATAAGGGGTGAGAAGGATCTTGGGGAGGATATAAGGAGACTTAATAAGGGTATAACTGTCAGGCTTGGGGGACATTCAGAGGAGGATATTTTAGGTGTTGATCTTGTAGTTGCCAGCCCCGGGGTTGATATGGGGATCCCTCTGTTTGAGAAGGCACGTGATACCGGCGTCCATATAATAAGTGAGGTTGAGCTGGCATATCTGTTTGCAGAGTCACCACTGATCGCTGTTACCGGAACCAATGGTAAGACAACGACTACCTCTCTTATAGCTGATATCCTCCTGGAGGGTGGTAAGGATATCGTCATTGGCGGGAATATCGGGTTTCCCCTTTCAGAGAAGGTATCAGAATGGAGGGGAAAGGATTTTATAGTGGCTGAAATAAGCAGCTTCCAGTTAGAGGGGATAGAGAAATTCAGACCGTATATAGGGGTGATACTCAATATTACACCTGATCACCTTGATAGACATGGAGATTTCAATGAGTATATCAATCTTAAAAAGAGGATATACATGAACCAGACAGAGGAAGATTATCTTGTACTCAGCTATGATGACCCGATTACCTACTGTCTTTCTTTTGAGGGCAAGGCAAGGAAGCTTATGTTCAGCACTGTTGAGGAGGTTGACGAGGGGGTATTTATTAAGAAGGGAGAGATTATTCTTAGATTGGATGGATCAGAAGAGAAGATATCCCTTCTAAGCGATCTGGGGGCTGATGTGATCCGCAACATAGATAATGTAATGGCTGCCGCTATTGTTTGTGCAGTATGCCGGATGGATGCAGATGTAATACGGCGTGCCATATCCGGATTTAAGGGATTGGAGCACAGGACAGAATTCGTAAGGGAGGTAGAAGGGATCACGTTTATCAATGATTCAAAGGCCACCAATGTGGGAGCTGTTATAAGATCTGTTCAGAGTTTTGACTGGCCGATTCTCCTTATTGCCGGCGGGAGGGATAAGGAGAACGACTATTCTCCGTTGAAGGAGGTAATAAAGAAAAAGGTAAAGAGATTGATCCTCTTTGGTGAGGCAAAGGATAAAATAAAATCAGCTATGGATGATTTAGATGGCCTGATAATAGTAGAGGTGGATAGTCTGAAAGGTGCGGTAGATACTGCCTTTTCAATGGCTGCACATGGAGACGTAGTCCTGCTTTCCCCTGCATGTGCCAGTTTTGATATGTTCAGGGACTACGAGGATAGAGGGAATAGGTTTAAGGAGATAGTAAAGTGCCTGTAAAAAGGAAATTTGATCCAATCATATTGATTGCCACGGTTACCCTCATATGTATCGGGATTGTGATGATCTATAGTTCCAGTGCCATTATAGCCATGGAAAGATACAATGATCCTTATTTCTTTTTGAAGAGACAGGCGATATGGGTGGCCATGGGATGTATTGCGATGGCATTGATACTACGCTTGGATTACAGTACCATTCGCATGTTTACCTATCCTGCAATAGTTATCACAGTAGTATTATTGGTGCTCCTCATGATTCCTCAGTTTAGCAGGGAGATAGGCGGGGCAAGGAGATGGCTCCATATAGGCCCTATCAACTTTCAGCCGTCAGAGTTGGCCAAGTTTACACTAATACTCTATATCGCCCATTCATTGGTAAAGAATGATGATAAGTTGAGAGACTTTACATTCGGGTATCTGCCCAACCTGGCAATACTTGTTCTCTTCTTTTTGCTGATATTCTTTCAACCTGACCTTGGAACAGCTCTTGTTCTTGCAATGGTTGTCTTCACCCTCTTCTTTGTAGCAGGCGTCCGTTTTTCGTATATATTTTATTCCTTTTTAATGATCATCCCCTTCCTCTGTGTGACTGTGCTGGGGGTTGCTTATAGAAAGATAAGGATATTGGCATTTCTGAATCCCTGGGATGATCCATTAGGCACAGGATTTCAGATTATCCAATCCTTTCTGGCATTTGGAAGGGGAAATATATTAGGACTCGGTCTGGGACAAGGTAAACAGAAGTTATTTTATCTGCCGGAACCGCATACCGATTTTATATTTTCAGTGATCGGGGAGGAACTAGGTTTAATAGGTACTGTCGGTGTAATAGCACTCTTTGCAATCCTTGTCTGGAGGGGAATCAGGATATCCCTCAGGTCTCCGGATCTCTTCGGGACCTATCTCTCTCTCGGGATAACCTTGATGATAGGGATTCAAGCTATTGTTAATATGGGTGTAGCAGTTGGACTCCTTCCGACAAAGGGACTTCCTCTCCCCTTTATCAGTTTGGGAGGGTCTTCCCTCTTAATTTCGATGATCAGTATAGGTATGTTGTTGAATATATCCGAGAATACGGTGTAGCCGCAGGCTTTAGCCTGCGTATGCGCAGCCATGATGTTATTGAATATATTGAGAATATGGTTTAGGAGAATTATTATTGAATGAAGGTGGTTATAGCCGGTGGTGGAACCGGAGGACATATATATCCTGGTATATCTGTTGCCAGGGAGTTTCTCAAGAGAGATTCAGGTGCCGGCATACTTTTTGTGGGTACAGAGAGGGGGGTTGAGAGATATATAATTCCGAAAGAGGGGTTCAATCTAAAGAGTATCACTGTGAGGGGATTAAAAGGGAGATTCTCTTTGAGCACGGTCATTTCCATATTTATATTACCAATAGGGATTGTCCAGTCTCTCCTGTTACTAAGGAATTACAGGCCGGATATCGTTATCGGGGTAGGGGGGTATGTAGCAGGGCCCATGGTCTTTGCATCCTTTTTATTAGGGATACCATCTGTTATCCAGGAACAAAATCTCTTTCCCGGTATTACAAACAGAATCCTCGGCAGGTTTGTTGATAAGATTGCGATCTCCTTTCAGGGATCTGCGGGGTATTTTCCGAAAGGAAAGATATGTTTTACAGGGAATCCGGTAAGGAGTGAATTTTATAATGTTGATTATGGTAAAGATATAGAGAAGAAAAAGGGGTCTAAGTTTATGCTTCTTGTTTTTGGCGGAAGTCGTGGTGCTCACAAGATTAATCTATCTATGGTTGAGGCCCTTGATTTGTTTTCAGATGTTAAGGATGAAATTCATATTATTCATCAAACAGGAGAAGAGGATTTTTCGTTCGTTAAGGGGGAGTATAGTAAAAGGGATATCCCGGCAGAGGTAAGGCCTTTTATTTTTGATATGGCTGATAATTATAGAAATGCAGACCTTATTATTTGCAGGGCAGGTGCTACAACAATAGCGGAGTTAACAGCCTGTGGAAAGGGTGCAGTGCTTGTCCCTTTTCCCTATGCTGCTAATAATCATCAAGAAATAAATGCCAGGCACATGGAGGAGAGAGGAGCTGCGGTGGTGATAAAGGATTCGGATCTTACCGGCAAGCGATTGTCAAAGACAGTCATCTTTCTGATGAAGAACAAAGAGAAGTTAGAGGAAATGGAGACGGAGAGTAAAAGATTAGGTAATCCGGATGCAGGGACCAGGGTAGTAGATATGTGCTGCAAGCTTTTGTCTCAGACAAAGGTGTGAAAGGTGAAAATTACCGAACCAAACAAAGAAAGGAGTAAGAGCATGTCTTTTACTCGGGGAAAGAAGAAAGAAAAAGGTATTTCACAGGGATTTGTCTCTTATCACGTGATATATGGTGTTGATAATCTGGAGACGCTTAAAAAGAGAATCGGATCAAAAAAGAAAAAAGAGAAAGAGATAGGAAAGATACTTGTGAGCTTAGGTCTCGTGACAAAAAAGGAAGTGAAAGAATTGTTTGGGCGTAAAAAAGGTGAAGGGTCGTAGGGGCATAATCGCTAACGTAGGAGGCAACGAAGGGGGGGTGGCATGGACAAACTTGTTTGTCCGTGCAAGAGGGTGAAAGGGGTAAGGTGAAAGGGAAAAGAATAGAATGTTTAGAAAGACACGGCATGTGCATTTTGTAGGTATTGGTGGTGTCGGAATGAGCGGCATTGCAGAGGTTCTTATAAATAACGGATACAAGGTGAGCGGTTCTGATCTTAATGATTCAGAGGGAACCAGATATCTAAGTGATATAGGTGCAGATATTTTTATAGGGCATTCTTCCTCTAATATAGACGGCTCAGAGGTGGTGGTTGTTTCATCAGCCGTGAAATCTGATAACGCAGAGGTAGTCTCAGCAAGGGAAAGATCAATACCTGTTATACCGAGAGGGGAGATGCTTTCTGAGTTAATGAGATTGAAATATGGCATTGCTGTTGCCGGGACCCATGGAAAAACTACTACTACCTCTATGATAGCCACGGTACTGGCAAAGGGCGGACTGGACCCTACAATGGTTACCGGAGGAAGACTTAACAGCCTTAGTAGTGGAGTAATGTTAGGGCAGGGTGATTTTCTGGTGGCAGAGGCAGATGAGAGTGATGGGTCCTTCCTGCGCCTGTCTCCTACTATAGCTGTAGTTACCACCCTCGATAGGGAGCACCTTGATTATTATGGAAATATAAAGAATATAAAAAAGGCATTTATTAAGTTTATAAATAGAATACCCTTTTACGGCGCAGCGATTTTATGTCTGGATCAGGAGCATATACAGGATCTTATCCCTGAGATAGAAAAGAGGTATATAACCTATGGTCTCTCTGCACAGGCAGATTATACAGCAAAGAACATCCTCTTTTCAGGACTAAATACAGGTTTTTCTGTCTATCGGAAAGGAGAAGAACTCGGGAAGATATCGATAAATATGCCCGGAGTCCATAATGTATGCAATTCATTAGCGGCTGTTGCTGTTGGACTGGAACTCGATATCGATTTTTCTACTATCAGCAAATCATTAGAGGACTGCAGCGGGATTGAGAGGAGGTTTCATATAAGGGGTGAAGAGAGCGGGGTCATTGTTGTGGATGATTACGGTCATCACCCTGTGGAGATAAGGGCTGCAATCAGGGCGGCTAAGGATGTATGGAGAGATAAGAGGATCATTGTTGTTTTCCAGCCGCACCGATATACGAGGGTGAAGACCTTACTAAAGGATTTTTATACAGCCTTCCATGATGCTGATACCCTGATAGTTACCTCGATCTATTCTGCTGGAGAGAGACCAATACAAGGGGTAGATGGTCCTCTTCTCTACAATGGGATAAAGAAACGAGGGCATAGAGATGCGGTCTTTATAGAGAAAGAGGGAGAAATAGTGAGGTATCTACTCGATACAGCGAAATCTGGTGATGTTGTTATGACCCTGGGTGCAGGGGATATATGGAAGGTGGGCGTTAATTTACTGAGGGCATTGAGGGGTGAGGATTGGAAGTTGGATTGATAAGATCAGGGGTGAAAAGAGGTTTAACGAACCTATGCGTAGATATACCACCTTTCGCATTGGCGGTAAGGCAGATATACTTATATTTCCTGAGGATATCGGGGATATCAGAAAGATCCTATCTGTTTCAAAAGATAGACAGATTCCCCTCTTTGTCCTGGGAGGAGGGGCAAACCTGCTTGTCAGGGATGGGGGGATCAGGGGTATTGTCCTTTCACTCAGAAAGGGATTCAGAGATATCAAGATTGCTGATAGGACGCTGGTGTCGGTTGGAGTAGGGGCGAAACTCACGGAAGTTGTGGGTTTTGCAGCGGATAATGGATTGAGCGGTTTGGAATTTGCTGTCGGGATTCCGGGCTCCGTAGGAGGGGCGCTTATAATGAATGCCGGTGCATCAGGGAAAGAGATGGCAAAGATAGTTGAGTCGGTGACATTAATGGACCCGGAAGGGAATATCCTTAACATGGTAGGAGATGATATAGGATTCGGGTATCGTAATTCCCGGTTCCCGGCCGGGTCTATCCTTCTCAGGACGAGGTTATCCCTGAGAGAGGGGGATAAGAGAGAGATCAGAGAGGGTATGAAGGTAAATCTTGAAGAAAGGCAGAAAAGACAGCCACTCTCCTTTCCATGTGCCGGTTCAATATTCAAGAATCCTGTTGGCAATTTTGCCGGCAGGCTTATTGAGTCAGCAGGACTTAAGGGGTACAGGATAGGGGATGCACAGGTATCAGAGAGGCATGCAAATTTTATAGTCAATACAGGCAATGCATCTGCTGAGGATGTGATAAGACTGATCGATTATATAAAGCATGTTGTACTGGAGAAAAAGGGGATTGTATTGGAGACTGAAATACATATTGTGGGAGAAGAGATATAGATTTTCAGATTAGGATGCGCTATTAGAATAGGATAAATATCAAATATCAAATTCCTAATATCAAAAGTAAATTTTTCATCATCTGTAACAGATATTAATAGTTAATTAAAGATATGTTTGCATATCAATTTACTTTTGACATGTATATTTTGATATTTGAAGTGGTATGTCGCCAATGATTTTTACTAAATAATGCAGTGTAATTTGTTATATGGAAATCTATAGGGATTAATAATGGATGGTAGCAAGATAATAGATAAGAGAATCGGTGTTCTTATGGGGGGATTGTCAACAGAGAGGGATGTTTCTCTAAAAACAGGTGAAGCGGTCTTTGAAACCTTAAAGGATGCAGGTCTGGATGTAGTCCTGATCGATGTGGATAGAGATATAGCCACACGTTTAAAGGAGGAGAGGATAGAACTGGCATTTATTGCCCTTCATGGTCAGTATGGTGAAGATGGGGCTATACAGGGGCTTCTGGAATTAATGGGTACTCCATATACAGGCTCAGGTATATTAGGAAATGCGCTCTCTCTTAATAAGATTGTTGCAAAGGAACTCCTAAGATACCACGATATTATGACGCCGGATTTTTGTGTAGTGAAGAGAGATGAGTTTTTTAATAGCAGGGGGTTTTCATCTCATCTTGATCTGCCTTTTGTTGTAAAACCTGTTTCCCAGGGGTCCACTATCGGGATCAGTATAGTAAAAGATAAAGCGGATATAGATAGTGCTATAAGGAAGGCCTTCGAATATGAGGATGAGATATTTATCGAGAGGTATATTGACGGGATTCTGATAGCTGTTGGAATTCTGGGTGATCAGCCCCTCCCGATTATAGAGATACATCCGGGTAAGGGATTTTATGATTACCGGTCCAAGTATACAAAGGGGATGACAGAGTATATAGTCCCTGCAAGACTTGAAGGAGAGAAGTATCTATGGTGTCAGAGCATGGCGCTGAATGCCCATAACGTACTCTGCTGTAAGGGGGTATCAAGGGTAGATATTATAGTGGGAAGGGATGGCAGACCCTATGTACTTGAGGTAAATACCATTCCGGGAATGACAGAGACAAGCTTACTCCCGATGGCTGCAAAGGAAATGGGACTAAGTTTCAGGGATCTTGTAACTAAGATGCTCGAAATGGCTGTTGAGGAAAGATAATGGATGTGCCGCGGTTACGAATAATTATAGAAAATCCGGGACGTTAAATTAATTGTAGGGGCGAATATTGTATTCGCCATATGGAGACCAGAATGAATGGTGCAGTTGTAAATAGGGTAAGGATAAGAGGAGGAACACCCGGGATGTCAGGTCTCAGGGTAATGTCCTCCAGAGTCAAAGCGAATGAGGCAAGCATTGCAAAGGTATCGGGGATGATACTTAGGGCCTTTGTCACCTTCCTTTTCCTGACAGCATTTGTAGTATGTAGTTATGAGGGATATAAATATCTTCTTACATCTTCTTATTTTGAGATATCAGAGGTAAGTATAAAAGGGAACAATATATTGAAGGATAAAGAGATATTGAGACTTGCAGGCAATATCATACACCAAAACATGTTACGTATAGATCTCAGTGCCGTATGCTCCCGTATTAAGGAAAGTCACTGGATCAAGGATGTGATAGTAGAGAGGGATCTTCCTCACAGAATAGTAATCAGGATCGAGGAAAGGAGTCCATTTGCCATTGTCTCACTCTCAGGAGGGGCTGATACCTATCTGATAGATGACAGCGGTATAGTGCTTAAGGAGGTTGAGGGCGTCCCTGGAGATGACTATCTGTCCCTTCCCCTTATTACTGTAACAGGGATCAAATCTCCCCTTCCAGGAAAGAGGATAAGATTAGATGGACTATCTATAGGGCTTAATGTTTTGAGGCATGTCCGGAAATCGACATTTTTGAAAAATGCGGGTATAAAAAGGATAGATATAACACCGGCAAAGGGGGTTACCCTCTTTACAGAGGGAGACGATGCTGATGATCCTGCCTCTACAGGGATCGAGATAAGGATATCAGTATATCACGATTTTGTAGGCAAGATGGAGATAGAAAAGAGGTTTTCTTGCCTTGATACAACACTCGATTTTCTGAATAAAGAGGGGAGAGAGGTAAGATATGTTGACCTTTCCTTTAAGGATAAGGTTGTGGTGAATTAAAGAAAAAAGAAAGGAGGTGATATAGATGGCTCATAGGAAGAATAGTAATATTGTGGGACTCGATATAGGTACCACTAAGATATGCTGTATCATAGGGGAGATTAACGATGAAAACGGGATTGATATCATAGGGATCGGGACAAGTCCCTCCAGAGGACTCCGCAAAGGTGTGGTGATAAATATCGAGAGTACAGTGGAGTCGATTAAGAGCGCTGTAGAGGAAGCAGAACTTATGGCCGGCACAGAGATAGACTCTGTCTATGTAGGCATAGCAGGTGGACATATCAAAAGCTTTAACAGTCACGGGATAATTGCTGTAAAAAATAAGGAGGTGACCCAGCCAGATATAGACAGGGTGATAGATGCTGCCAGGGCCGTAGCAATACCCCTTGATCGTGAGGTAATTCACATCCTGCCACAGGAGTATATAATTGATGACCAGGATGGCATCAGGATACCCATTGGCATGTCAGGTGTCAGATTAGAGGCAAAGGTACATATTATCACA
This sequence comes from Nitrospirota bacterium, assembly GCA_003229375.1. GTDB lineage: Bacteria > Nitrospinota > Nitrospinia > SZUA-224 > SZUA-224 > SZUA-224. The sequence continues at coordinate 5,915 of QIDP01000181.1, read as the reverse complement.
GGGGCAGTAACATCGGCACAGAATATTGTCAAGAGCGTGAACCGTGCGGGTTTAAAGGTTGAGGATATTGTACTTGAACAACTGGCATCCGGTGAAGCTGTACTCTCTCCGGAAGAGAGGGAATTGGGTGTGGCAGTAATTGATGTGGGGGGAGGCACAACCGATCTGGCGATATTTTTCGAGGATTCTGTTAAACATACATCAGTATTGACTATAGGAGGGAATCAGCTTACCAATGATATCGCTGTTGGACTTAGAACCCCGGCTGTGGAGGCAGAGAGGATCAAAAAGCGCTACGGTTGTGCCATGTTGAGCCTTATGAAGGAAGAGGAGATGATAGAGATTACCGGTGTTGGCGGAAGGGAGCCTATGCTTATTTCACGCCATATCATGACCGAAATACTTGAACCACGGGTAGACGAACTTTTTAACCTGGTGAAGAGGGATATTACCATGAGCGGTTATGATAAGTTGGTCTCAGGGGGGATTGTGATCACCGGCGGTGCCAGTATCATGGAAGGGATGTCTGAGATAGCAGAGGATATCTTTCAGCTTCCTGTGAGAAGGGGCCTTCCTAAGGGTATCGGCGGGCTTGTCGATGTTGTTAATAGTCCTATATATGCGACAAGTATTGGGTTACTGCTTTACGGTATGAAGAAAGGGAGTAATGGCAATTCCCGTGGATTGGGGGAACGTAACCTCTTCGAAAAGATATTTGTCAGGATGAAGGGTTGGATAGAGGATTTTTTTTAATAAGGAGGGATAAATAGAGATGATGTTTGAACTTACAGATGAAGAAAAATATTCTGCTAGAATCAAAGTGATAGGGGTTGGCGGCGGTGGTTGTAATGCTGTTGATACCATGCTCTCTTCGAGGATGGAGGGGGTAGATTTTATAGTTGTAAACACTGATATGCAGGTACTCAAGAGCTCTCATGTCCCTGTAAAACTCCAGATTGGGGCTGAGTTTACAAAAGGGCTGGGCGCAGGATCTAATCCCGAGGTAGGGAAGAAGGCTGCCATGGATGATGAGGATAAGATTGCGGATATGATAGAGAATGCAGACATGGTTTTTATTACCGCTGGCATGGGTGGCGGCACCGGGACAGGCGGAGCACCTGTTATAGCCAGGATAGCCAAGGAAAAGGGTTCCCTCACCGTAGGAGTTGTGACCAAACCATTCAATTTCGAGGGTAAGAGGAGGATGATTCAGGCTGAGATGGGGATAAAAGACCTCAGGGAATCTGTAGATACACTTATCACTATACCCAATCAGAGGCTTCTTAATGTGGTTGGCAAACAGACTCCTTTAAGAGATGCATTTAAGGTTGCTGATGATGTCCTGCGTCAGGCGGTCCAGGGTATCTCGGATCTGATCGTTGTCCCCGGCCTGGTCAATCTCGACTTTGCTGATGTCCGGACTATTATGTCTGAGATGGGTATGGCCTTGATGGGAACAGGAACCGGAAAGGGTGAGAATAGGGCGATTGATGCTGCACAGAGAGCCGTAGCCAGTCCGCTTCTTGAAGATACCTCAATTGATGGTGCACGGGGCATACTGATAAATATTACCGGTGGATCTGATATGACGCTCCATGAGCTGAATGAGGCATCAAGCATTATACACAAAAGTGCCCACGAGGATGCCCATATTATATTTGGTTCGGTGATAGATGAGAATATGACCGATGAGATGAGGGTTACCGTAATAGCAACAGGCTTCGGGACAGAGGAAAAAAAGAGTATACCAAAGGAGCCGGAAAGGATAAGGGTTGCGGGCAACGGCAAGGTGCTTGATATTCCTACAATTATGAGACGGAAGGAAGAGAAGGAAGAGAAGGAAGAGAAGAGAAGAGAGATAAAACTGAAAGGGCCGAATTTTTCCTCATTTACAGAAGAGGATGACCTTGATATCCCTACCTTCCTGCGGATGAAAAGGAGAGGTATGGAATCGACACAAAGTCAGGTTAATTAATACCATAAATCACCATTTCTGGCAGCGGGACCATAAAAGGTTCTACCTTTATAAAAATTATAAAGCAGCGCCTAAGGAATCTACAGTTAATGGGTAAGTTCAAACTGAATTCAGAAAGATATTTTTACAATAAAATTTTTCATTCAAAAGATTAACCGCAGACATACGCAGACATTTTGTTGGGCCGACCCGGCCCAACAAAAGATTCATTCCGCCAGAGGCGGAAAGAGATCTGCCCGAAGGGCAAGACAGTTTAATATTGAAACGATACAAAACTGGTAGCCGCAGGCTTTAGCCTGCGAAACACGGAAACGGTGCAATATTCAGTTAATAGCCGGCCAGGTCTGCCAGCTATTAGTCTGCGCAGGTCTGCTGCGTGTGTCTGCGGTTAAATATAGAAACAGACTCACTTAAATCGTAAGGATTCTGAGCCATTTAATGTAGTGGAATCGGTAACTATTCAGGTCTCCCCCTTTGAAAAAGGGGGATTAAGGGGGATTTTATAATTATAAGTTCTACAAATCCTCCCCCCTCACCCTTTGCTAAAGGGGGGGATGAATAGCTGAATAGTTACATTTTTGGTTTCTATTACGAGGCTGTATAAAAGATATCTGTATTCTGTCTTACATTTCAAAATTCGCTGGTACAGAAATGCATTCTGTGGCCAAATACACACACAATGAGTATAAATATTCCAAAGATTTCGCCAACCATCGTAGGGGCAGGTCTTGCGCCTGCCCCCTGTCTTGCTGCCCTATCATATTGTATATTCCGGGCAACCGCAAGGGTTTGCCCCTACAACGATTACTCCATGTATGTGATTTGGCATGCTAATACCAATTTCCAAAAATAATTCCCTAAACTATAGCCCAATCACGCGTGCATAAGTTTTGGATAGCAACCTTAAAAACCGTAATTATTTTTTGGAATTGGTATTAGCAACAAACCGCAATAATTGCATAACATTCGAGCGGCAAAAAAGTGAGGGTTAGATTTGTTAGGTGCCTCCGCTCGCGTTATGGCTACACGCTCAAGCAGACTGTAAAGAGGCTGGATCTGCACTATCATAGGCTACGACCCGAAACGCGGTGAGGAATTTTGGGGAACTTATATCCCAAGCCCTGACCTCTCAGGAAGCTTTGCTAAGCTTTACGATGATCGGTGGACAGGAGCTTGACGCGTGCTCTAAGTCAATGGGCAAAAAAGTTATATAACCGAAATTGCAGTTTTGAAAAGCTTTGTCGTATAACTAAATCCACATGATTTAAGGTAGAACAGGAAAATTTAAAACAAGCTGTTCATACCCTAAAAAAAGGGGTATAATCTTTTTATTAAAAACCATTTAACAGAGAGGCCTGCCATGAAGACAAAAATTATTTGCCTGATTTTATCGGTGTTTTTTTCTATTTCCTGTACTAAAAAGGAATTCAGAGAGGATGGAGGCATTTTGCCTGAGGTCAGGCTCTCACGGGACTTTACCTTTGTTGATACCTGTAACAGGGAAGACCCGCTGTTCATGGAGATAATGGAGAAAGACCTGAAGGGAAAGAATACCCCTCTGGAGCTTATGCATTACTATGCCGATATCCTTAACAGAAGCACCTCTCACGGAGTAATCGATGACAAGCTGGATAGGCTCTTCCTCTGCGGGAAGACCCCTCAGGACCTGGATGGCTACTACCACGGAATCACCATAAGCATGAAGACAGGGACGGATATTTTCAGTATCCTGGAGGAAACCCGCCGGAGTCTTGGCGTTGGCAAAGAGGTTGATATACTTCAGGTCCTTTACGGCAGGGTAGTGTCTGCTACATCACCGTGGGCCGGGAAGGATTTTAAAAAGATGGGGCCGGAGAAGACAAGGGAATTTACCGGCGGCTTTGACCTGCGAGGGGATACTGTTTACCTCGGAATAAACTCCTTCCGCAAAGAAAAGAAGGGAGTCGTGAACAACCTTTCAAACTACATACTGGCCTCTGTTATAGATATGGAGGCCGTGCCTGAACCTGAAAGCAAACAACGTTCATGGATACATGCCAGAGGCGGTCTCTTTATCGCCCAAAAAGGCATGTCCGTAGATGCAGGGCATCCTGGAAAAGAGGTTTTTGCCCTGAACTACCGATGGAAGAACCTGAACAATGTACTCCCAAACAAGCTCCTCATTGATGAGATCGTAGAGATATCAAAAGGTCTTTACCTCGGAAAGCTCTACTATGCAACTTCCGTGAAATACATGTTCAAAGACTATGACCAGGAGGTTTCAAAAAAGGATTATAAATACAGGAATTTCGGGTACTTCCTGCTCATGGACGACACATGGCTTAACGAAAAGAACAGACTCTTTCCCGATCTTGCATACAATCCGGGCAATGACCTGTCCGGGAAGTTCAGGACATTCAGCTTTATAGATTATCCTGAGTGCAGGGCCATTCAGGAGGATATCGGAGATAGGATGACCATCCTCCATTACCTCCGGGGTATTTATGATGGGATACAGAAAGATCCCGGATACAAGGAGCAATACTTTGACAGGCTCCTCGATGTATTTAAATGCGGAGAACGACCCGACGGCATCAACGGCTTTCTGCACGGAGGGGTTGTTTCTTTCAATAACGGCGGTTTCCTGAAAAAGTTCAACAGGACTGTGCTGAATGACATCTACTCTGCTGTCAGACCGTTTTCCCCATGGACGGGCAAGACCTTTACAGCGTCTTCTGTGGAGGGGATAAAAAAATATATTGGAGGTAGCGCCGGATATTATGAGGGTATGAATCCCGTTATCATTGGAACCAATACATACAGGAAAGACCTTAACCTGTCCCTGCCTGCCACGGCATTTATAGAACATCTGGATAAGATAGGGATGGTGGTGGAATATCCTGACGAAAGGGAAAAAAACAAGGACATTTATGTCAAGAGTTTTTACTTTATTGCAACCAACAACAAATCAGTCAACCCCGAGAATGAGGGGAAGGAAGTCTTGCAGTTCAACTACCGATGGCCGGAATTCCATACCATAGCCCCCGACTTCCTTTGCATAGACGAGCTGGTCAGGATAGCCGACGGCCTGTATCTGGGGCAGCTCCTCTATTCAACAAAACCCGGAATCAGATATGACCCGGACAAAGACCCTGCTGTCTATGCGTATGAAAATTTCGGATACTTCATGCTCATGGATGACGACTGGTATACGGTCAGGGAGTTTATTGACTTTGATACAGGTCAGTAATAATGCAAAAGCAACAGTAATGAAAAATTAAAAACAGGAGGGAAGAACATGGGGGGAATAGTTGAGAAGTTGAGATATATTTCTGAAATTCAGTCATGCCATACAGGGTAAATACTGCCCGGGGCCGGCAATAAAAAGCCTCGCTTCCATCAACAGTTTGAATAATAGTGGTTTTCAATCCGAGACACTCCAGGATACCAGCGGTAAAATGTGTCTCTCAGATCGTCATTCACTGTTTGGTTCCGAAATTGTTTTGCTATTTAGGATGGGTAAATTTCTTTTATACCCATGTTCTTCTTGCAGGCCACCTTTTCTCCTCGCAGGCTGAAGCCTGCGGCTACCCGCCTTTTCTCCACACTATTTCCGGAAGAACCTAATTTTTTTCAGGTGCTGTTTTTATATCATTCACAATAAAATGTGGAAGACTTTTTTTTTCAGGGAAATGGTACTTTGTGCAAAAATCCAGGTAATATCTGAGCCATTTAATGTAGTGGAATCGTTGATAATCGGGAATGGTCTTCCTGGCTAAAATTGCGGAAAATCTGGTTTATATTTCTTGTGGAATTTGAATCAGCATGGTATTATCCTCACTAATAGTATTACAAATGTAAAGTTATTCTCAGCGTTGTCCGGTTAGGTTTTTGCATGTAAAAAAATAACTTGGAGGGTCATTTTTTGCTTGACTTTTTGAAATAAGCTTTCGTGGCAAAA